>JABDJF010000463.1 GCA_013002645.1 Myxococcales bacterium | reverse complement strand
ACCTGTGCGACTTCGGCCGGCACCTCTGCCAGCGCAGGCATCGTCCGAAGGAACAAATAGCGCTGAAAGCGGTCCATTTGCTGCTCTTTTCGCACTTCTTCAGACAAGGTTCTGCGCCTCCTGAGCTGAGCCCGAAGCTGCGCGGCCGCCGCGGTCTGCGGCATGGTGGGTCGCAATCCCGCGGATGACCTCGCTCTGGTCTTCTATCATTTGCGCTAATGCCTCCTCGTGGGACATCTGGCGTTCGCTGGTCCCGAGCGCCGCTGCGGCGACCCGCGCTCGCCGTGCAACCGGCTCTCCATCGTCGACGATCACGAGTACCGCTTCACGAAACGCACCCGGCAACGTCGCCTCCAAGACTTCGTGGCTCGCCGCCTGCAGCCTGTCGTTCTCGCTCGTGACACCTCGCCAAACCAAGGCGAAGTTCTCTTCGGGATGCCTCAAGCCCATCAGCGAGAAGGCCCGCTCGAGCGTTGCCCGTTCTTTGTCTTGAAGGGCGATGCGGAGAAGCTCGGCGTCGGGCGTTTCCGCCATGCCGTCACTTTCGATTGCGGCTCGCCATTGGAGAAGCTGAACGACGCGCACCAAGCTCGCACGAAGCTGTTCCTCCAAGAGCGCGTCGTCGAGGACCGTCGACGGATCGCTTGCTTGCAGACGTCCAAGAGCCCGAAGAATCCGCAAACGCACGCCTCCCTCGCGCTCCATCGCCAACTGCCGCAGCAGAATGTCGGCCGCGTCCGGTGAATCGAAAAGAGTGATCGTGTGCGGAATGCGACGACGCACCTTTCGGGGTGTCGACGGGGCCGCAAGCGCCGCTTCGAGTGCGGCCAAGGCGTCGGGCCCAATCGCAAGAACCGCCTGACGCGCGTGGGCACGCAGATCCGAGCTACCCAAGAGTGGCAAGAGGTGCGGCAGATATCTCGGGTCCGGGTTCCCCTCCATGGCGCGCAGGGTCTCGATGCGGACCGAGTCGTCGTCACTCGCGATCAGCTTGATGAGCGTTTCGTGAAAGACCGACCCGCCCTCGTGTCGAATCGCCCGGGCCAGAGACGACTGAGCCTGTGGGTTTCCAGCACCGATCCACTCGTCCAACTTCGCCGTCGACACCCGGCTCCCGTTTCCCCCATCATCATCCATCCCGAGCAGGCCCACCAAAGCGGTGGCTCGAACGATCGAGGCTTCCAGATCGAGCTTTTCTTCGAGGAGCTTTCGATTCGGATCGGCGGCGGTGAGCGCACGGAGCGCTGCGGCGCGGATGTCAGGCTCCTCATCCGAAAGCATGCGTCGTGCCACGGGAATGAAACGGAGATCGGAGGCTTCTGCGAACGCTTCGAGCGCACGGCTCCGCACTTCGACCGAGGGATGATAGAGTACCAGCACCGGCATGGAGTCGGTTCTTCCGTGTCGATCGAAGATGTCGATGGCTGCGAGCACTTCGGCATCCTGATCGCTGTTCAAGGCGCTCAGCAGAACGTCCAGCGAATGCCGATCCAGCTCCTCGAGCTCGAGTCGCGTATCGATGACGCCATGCCGGAGTCGTGTGCGAAACTGATCGACGTACTGACGACGTGTCGACATGATCGCAATGAGCCAACCGATGACGACAAACGAGAGCGAAAAGGCGAGCTGGCGCGTCGTCAGGCCTATGCCGACCGCCGCAATGATCAGCAAAGATGCCATCGCTTGCCCGACGCGATGCCCGAACACCTCGATGAGCCCCTTGGCCTTCTCCCGGCGTCTGCTGTCGAGCGGCAGGTAGAGCACTTCGATAGCGCTTCTGTAGAGCGTGTGCCGTAGGCTTCCATCGACGGCCTTCACGGCCACAGCGAATGGGAGAATGGGTCCGAGGGCGAGGCCCAGCGCGCCGCCGAAAATCAGCACGGGCAGCAGGGCAGAGCTCCGGTGGGCGCCGAAAGCACGCAAGAGCCAGCCCGCGCCGATGAGCTGTACCAGCAGCGCCACGCTGTTCAGGCCCAGGTAAAAGCGCGCGAAGAATGGACCAAGGCGCTCCGGCGCGATCTGAGCGGCCACCGCGCTCTTGAAGATGAAGTCGACGATGGTGAGCGCGATGGTCCCCATCAGGATCAAGGCGAGGACGCGCGTGAGATAGCTGTCGCGAAGAAGCCAGCGAAGCGAGGGACCAGGCTCGGACCTCGGCGCTTCCGCCTGGGCCGCGCTCGACATTTGCCAAAGAAATGGTGTCGCTGCGGCCAGCGCCAAGACTGTGGCGGCCGTGAAGACCAGCGCAACCGGTGGGGCGAGGCGGAGAACGCCCTCTGAAAGCAGAGATCCGAGCGTTGCGCCGATCACCCCGCCTGCTGCAATCGCCGGAAAGATGCGTTTGGCCTGCGTGACGGTCACGGCGTCGTCGAGCAAGAGCCAGAACTGAATCAGAACGACGGTGATCAACAATCCCGTCCAAACGTAGAAACCAAACGGCGCCCAGGCGCCGAGCTGCTCGAGGAGCGCCCAGAAGCCAAGCGTCACGATCGCGCCAAAGACGAGGGACCCCGACAAGAGCAACCTTCGATCGTGCACGTGGCGAAGCACCCGCTCGTGAATCTTCAGCTCCAGGATCGCGAGCACGGCAATCGCCAGGTATGCGCGAGGCAGATGGTCAGCCGGCAAGCTCGTCAAGAAGAGCGTGTCTCGCGCGGTCTCCATGACGGAATGCGCAGCCATGATCGCGAGCAGGCCGATGAAGCCCACAGCCAGGTTTCGGCGATCCTCTCGGCGAACGGAAAAGCGCATGTTTCAGCCGCAACCTATCGTCAAAACGGGCCCAGGCACATTTCTAGTGTGTTCCGCGCGCCGGACAAGTGAGTTAGCCACGACGCAGCGCTTCCAGCTCTTCCACCGAGCGCGGCCAGTCTCCTTTGAGGAGCCTCGAGAGCGCGCGGTCGGCCAGAAGCTTCCCGCCGGTTTGGCATGTCGCACAGTAGTTGGTTTCACGCTGTGCAAACACGATCCGCTGAATCGGGTCGCCGCAGGTCGGGCAGGGCGTGCCGTACTTGCCGTGAGCGGCCATCTCCGGACGAAAGGCGGTCACCTTTTCCGGAAACGCTTCGCCGTGTTGCTCGATTAAACGCGAAAGCCACTCCGAGAGCACCTCCCGCGTCGCTGCGTGCAGGCGTGTGAGCTGCTCCTCCGTCATTCGCGTCGTCCAAACGAGCGGCGAGAGCCGGGCCCTGTGCAGGATTTCATCCGAGTATGCGTTGCCGATACCACTGAAAATCCGAGGATCGGTCAAAGCGCGCTTCACGGTGTGATTTCGCTCACGCAGCGCCGCACCGAAACTAGCAAGGTCGATCTCGAGCGGCTCGATTCCGCCGGGGTCGTGCTCGCGCAGCGCGGTCTCACCGCGGCACAGGTGCAAGGCGGCCCGTTTCTTCTTGCTCGCCTCGGTCAGCAAGAGCGTCCCGTCTTCGAAGTCGAACGCGGCGAGTCCCATTCGGCCGGGGATTTTGTGCCCCGGCGATTTCCAACGAAATCGGCCGGCGATCATCAGGTGAATCACGATGTAGAGCTCGTCGTCGAGACCGAGCACGATGCGCTTGCCGAGCCGGCGCAGCTCGCGCACGCGTTTCCCCACCATCTCGTCGACCGAAGGCTCCACCGTCCTCAGGAGGAAGGGCGATGCGATCCGAACCCCCTCGAGTGTCTTGCCGAGCAGACGCGGCCGGAGCGCGTGAAGGTAGAGCTCGACGTCGGGCAGCTCGGGCATGTCTATCGGAACCGAGGGTCGAGCCGGTCTCGCAACCAGTCACCGGTCAGATTGAAGCCCAGCACGCTGAGCGCGATCGCTCCACCCGAGAACAGCGCCACATGGGGAAACCGGAGCAACACGCTGGTCCCCTGGTCGAGCAATGCGCCCCAAGAGACGGCTTTCCCGGGCCCAAGCCCGAGAAACGAGAGCGTCGATTCCGCCAAGATCACCACCCCCAGGCCCGTCGTCGCCTGAATGACCAGCGGGCCCATCAGGTTTGGAATCACGTGTCGAAGCAGAACTTCGTGCGTCGGGATGCCCAGCGCCCGCGCCGCCTCGACGAACTCTCGCTCTCTCAGAGACAGGGTTTCCGCACGCGCCAGTCGCGCATAGAGCACCCAACCGTTGACCGCGAGCGCAACGATCAAGTGCATCAGGCCGGGCCGTGCGACCAGTGCAAGGACGGCGATATTCAGCACGATTGCGGGAAACGCTTGCACGAGGTCTGCGATTCCGGTGATGGCGTGGTCGGTCAGGCGCCCTGCGTAGCCCGCCCAGGTCCCGAGCAAGGTGCCGATCAGCACCGATACCCCGACGACGACGACGCCCACGATCGCAGCGAGCCGTGCGCCGTGAAGCAAGGCGCTCAAAATGTCGATACCATTGTCCCCCGTGCCCAGAAGATGTGTCCACGATGGAGGCTCGTACTCGTGCAGGAGGTCGATCGCGAGTGGGTCGTAGGGGGCGACCCAAGGGCCAACGAGACCCAGGACGAAAAAACCAATCACGATCGCCAGGCCGAGGGGCGTCTTTCGAAGGCGCGCGCGAGCCTTGTTCATGACAGCCTCACCCGCGGGTCGACCAGCCCGTACGCCAGGTCGACGAACAGGTTCACACCGACGTAGATCACCGCGATGATCAGCACGCAGCCCTGAACCACCGGAATGTCCCGCGCGAAGAACGCGTCGAGAAAGAGCGTCCCGAGCCCGGGCCTCTCGAAGATCTTCTCGGTCACGACCGTAC
>JABDJF010000453.1 GCA_013002645.1 Myxococcales bacterium | reverse complement strand
ATCATCGACTACGAAGGCTCGCTCGACGCGTTGCCGAACGAGATCACCATGCTCGCCGATGAGACCCTGCCGCAGGACAACTTCGGGATGTCCAGCGATTTCGTCAGCGAAGTCTTGCCCGCCAACTGGAACGCCAACGCGGTCTATCGGTCCGAGCTTGGCGATTTGGAATCGACGCGCGCTTTGTTCTTCGACGAGGTTCGCAAAGGCCCCCGGCTGGTGAACTACCTCGGTCATGCGGGCGCCACTGCGTTTGGCTTCCGTGAGGTCCTCTTGAGCACCGAAGACCTCGAGACCATGACGGTCGACGGGACTCAGCCGGTCTACTCCAACATGACCTGCACGGCGTCCCGGTTTGCCGTGCCAGGCCTAGTGTCCCTCGGCGAGGCGCTCCTGCTCGACGATGAAGCGGCGATCGCGGTTTGGGGACCGTCCGGCGTCTCAATCAACGCACAGGCGACCTTGCTGGCGCGCGCCCTGGTCAACGAGCTGAGCACAGGCGGCGAAACGCGACTCGGTCCGATGATCAATCGCGCCTTCCCGGTGCTGGCCGACTTGGAGTTTGGCCGCGAGATGATCTCGATGTACCACCTCTTCGGCGACCCGGCCCTGCGCGTCACCAAGGGTGGCGACCCAGGCACGGGTGGCGCTGGCGGTGACGGGGGTGCGGCCGGCGGCGTCGGAGGCGATGGCAGCACCGATGTTGGCGGAGGCGGCGGGTCCGGCTGTTCTGTTGGCTGGCCGATGCCCAGCACGTCTTCCGTTCCGCTTCTTTTGTTGCTGGGCGCCGTGGCGCTCGCGTGGCGGCGTCGACCCCGCTCCTAGTCGTTCGCCCGAGACGCGCCTCGACGAAACAGGAGGCCAAGCTTCGAGCGCAGGTCTTGCACCAACGCCGGGGCGACCCGCTGGAGAGTCGCGAGATAAACCAGGCTACCGGCGACGATGGATGCGAAGAGCCGTTTTAAATCACCCAGGCCAAGCCAAGAGACCACCCAAATTGAGATCGCCATCGCCAGGCAGGCGCCGAGCGCCGGAATGAAGTTTGCGAAGTACCGCCGCGTGGAGATTGCGATCGTCGCTCGCAATGCCAAGAGGTTCAGGGGCAACAAGACATAAGCGCGAACGACGTACGCGGCGGCAACCGCAACGATTCCGAAGGGCGCCGCGAAAAAAAACAGGATGACGTTCGCCGCCGTGTTCACCGCAAGAAGCTTCAACACGACGTCGGGCCGGCCCACGCCCATGTAGACCGCGTAGTCGAAATAGCTCACGCCATGAAGAACACCGATGAGCGCAAGGACCTGAAGCACCTGGCCGCTCTGCGCGTACTGTTCGCCAAAGACGAGCGGCACCGCGAGCGGCGCCAACAACGAAACACCGACGAACACCGGGGTCGCAATCAAGCTTGCGGTGCGGGTCGACTGGTAGAACGCCTCGCGCATGCGCTCGGGTTGGCCCTGAAGCCTCGAGAATGCGGAAAACGCGACGACTGTCCCGGTCTTGGCGAGAACTTGCTCCAAAATCTGCAGGCCGCGGTATGCCACGGAGTAGATACCGAGCGCGACATCCCCGAGCACCAGGCCGATTAGAAAGTCGTCCGCGCGCCGGCTGAGCAACCCGAGCAGTCCAGAGGCGAGCAGATAAGAGCTGAAGCCGATCAGGTCCTTCAGGTGGCGCATCGAGAAGGCAAGCCGGGGCCACCAGGCAGCGGCACTCCAGACGACGATGACGTCGAGGCTGGCGCCGACGAGCTGCTGAACGACGAGCGCATACACGCCCCAACCCCAAACTGCGGCGAGGACACCAGCCACCCCTCCGGCCAGCGCGGCCGACACGGAGCGGATTGCAAGCGCGCGAAACTCGAACCGGCGCTGCAGAAGCCCGACCGGAACGGCGACAGCGCCTCGAAGCGGAAGCGCCAGGCTCAACCATCGAATGACCGAGGTCAGCTCTTGCTGGCCATAAAGCCCAGCGATCGACGGTGCGGCCGCGTAGAGCAGGCCGCCCAGACCGATGCCGGCGAGCATGTTCGTCCAAAATGCGGTGCTCTCGTGCTCGGGTTCGAGCGCTTCGCGTTGCGTAATCGCGGTTCCAAATCCTTGTGCGACCAAAGCATCCCCAAGCGCAACGAAGACGCCGGCCATCGCCAAGAGACCGAAGTCCGACGGCGAGAGCAGCCGCGCAAGCACGATGAACACCAGCAGCGAGAACAGCCGAACTCCGATCGACTGGAGCGCCGTCCAGAACACACCGTGTACCGCTCCGCGTTGGTCCAGCTCAGTCATGCCGGGCCCCGAGGCCTAGAGGCGACGCCGATCCCAAGTGACGCCGTCCCTGATCTCTTCTGCGGGTATGCCGCCTGCGACGACGGCGGCGCCGAGGTCTCGCGATACGATCGAACCAGTCGCAATGACACTGTCGTTTCCGATGCGGACCCCTTTGAGGACCACCGAGCGCGCGCCAAACCAAACATGCTCGCCGATGCGCACGCTCGCGTCGGGGTTGATTCGCTCGTCGCTCTGCGCGTCCAAGATCGAGTGCTCGTCGCTCGTTCGAACCTCGACATCATAGGCGAACATGCAATCGGGTCCGACCTCGAGCGTGGTTCCGCCGTGCGCGACGAAACGCGCGCTCTCCACCGTCGTGTGATGGCCAAGCCGTATCTCGGCATCCCTTCCCATCAAGAGGAACTCTCCCCAACGGGAGATCTTTACCCTTTCGCCAAGCTCGACGCGGAGGTCGTCGCCGAGCAATTGAAACGAAACGTTGACGAGCTTACAGGTCGGATGAAAACGGATGACGTTGTGATTCCCACGGATCTCGATGCGGGTACCGTGCAGGCGAGCCTTTCCGAGGTCGAGCACGTTGCCTTCGCCCTCGACGGTCACCTTCGAGCCGAGGCGGCGAAGGCCTTCGCGTGCACCCCAGGCTCGACGGCGCATGTTCTGCGTCGCCCTGGCTACCGCGTGTCTCACATCCGACCCCATGAAGCCCCCTCCAAGAAGGCTAACATAGGCCAAGCTGCGATGCGGCCTTCCGGAAGCGGGCGTCACGGGCCGTGTTGGCCACTTGCAAGAGCTTTCGGTCGCGCTCCCAGCGGGCTCGTTCCTCCGGTGGCGCGCCCTGCAAGACCTCCGTGAACGCTTCGGTGCTGAAGAGGCGCGACAGATTCTGAGTCACGCCATGAAGCGCGACGTGCACCCCCGGGTCCGAAGGCGGAACTGCGCCCAGGCGGTCAAGCGTCACAATGGCCGCGCAGAGCTCCGACATCCATTCCGCCGGCCCAGCGCACCGCTTCGACAAGCCAAGGAGATAGGCCGACGCCGTTGCGAACACGTGAATGTCCTCGACCGTCCGAAACGGCTTCACGTAGTCGAGATAGCCATCACCGTTCAACCGCTCCCCATCCTGCACCTGCACATCGTTAAACTCGACGCGAGCGTGCGGGATCTCCGGTACGAACGAAATCGGCGGCAGCTCTTTCAATGAAACGCCGTCGCGATCGGCAGGAATACGCACGACGGCGAGCTCGGGTCTCCCGTCACTATGCACGCCGACGCGCGCTGCAACGATCAAGGTCTTCGCCATGCTGCCGAACGTGACAAAGGTCTTGGCGCCATCGAGCACGTAGTCGGATCCAGAAGCTTTCAAGCTGGCCTTGATCGCGCGCGGATGATTGCCATCGGCCTCCGTCACGCAGAGCGCGCACGGCAAGATCACATCGGGGATCAAGCGTTCGAGCGCCGCCGAATATCCAGCTGCAAACGCGAGCCCGAGCCGGTCGACAGAAGAGGCAACTCGGATAGCCGCGTCAAACGGTTCTGCGCCGCTGGAGCGCGCTCTTTGATACGAATCCCAAACGGCGTCGAGGCTAGATCCGGGCGCCTGGTCTTCAGCAGCGAACAAGCCAGCCAAGTCGCCCATGATCAAACACTCAGCTGGCAATGCGCGGCATTGAATGAACCGAGCCAGGACGGTCGCCGCGAAGCGGCAATCGCTTGACGCACGGAAGTAAGGCCGAGGCGCTCCGGCCAGCAGCCGGCGAACGTTTGCGTGACCGGAACTGCTGGCCTCAAGGCTGCACCCCCTTGCAT
>JABDJF010000440.1 GCA_013002645.1 Myxococcales bacterium | reverse complement strand
TGGTGATGCAAGCGTTCGTCGACCCCGATGCCCTGTCTCCCGATGAAGTCGTCGACGCCGTGCAAACGATCGCGATTTCGATTTTCACCGGAGGCTCCGGAAAGTGAGCGCCCTCGACTCCGTTCGCGCGCAGGCCGGCGCAGTGTTGGCGCTCACTCGGGCCCGTGAGCATGGCCGTCTGGCCTCGGCTTACCTCTTCGACGGACCGAGCGGCGTAGGCAAAGAGCTCACCGCCCTGGCATTGGCAACAGACGTCGTCGCTTCGGGCGATCCACACATCGTCGAACGAATCGAGCTGGGGGCGCATCCCGACGTGCGTGTCTTCGGGCCGCGCGACGAAGGCAAACGCAACATCCAAGTCGAAGTTCTTCGCACCGAGATTCTGCCACTCGCCCAGTTCGCGCCCTTTGAAACGGCAGCGACCTTCTTCATCTTCCCCGAGGCGGACGTGTCGTTCCCGGTGTTTCAGCCGGAGGCGGCCAACGCTTTGCTCAAGACGCTCGAAGAGCCCCGCCCCAACGTGCACTTCATTCTCACGTCCGAACGCCCGGACTCCCTGCTGCCGACCATTCGTTCGCGCTGCCAACGCGTTCGATTCGGTCGCCTGCCTCAAGCGGTTCTCCGGGACATTCTCAGCTCGGAAGGGGTCCCCGAAGACTCTATTGCGCCGGCCATCGCGCTGAGCGGAGGCCGGGCCGACGTGGCCTTGGCCCTGGCGAGCGATGGCGTGGTGGACACGCTGAGCGATCTGGTGTTCTCGATCGACGATGCGGTTCGGAGCTCCGGCCCGGGCGCACTGGTCGAGCTTGCCGAGCAGTTGGCGCGTCGGGACGACCTCGAGCTCGCGCTGCTCACCCTTCAAAGTTTCTACAGGGATTGCGCAGCGACCTCGCTCGGCCTCTTTGAAGAAGGGTTGGGGTTCTCCGAACGCCTAGCGGAGTTGCAAGAGCGAGCGGCGCCGATTCCGTCCACCGCCGCTGCTGCGCGTGTCTCCCTCATTCACGACTGTGTGCGATCCATGCAAAAGAACGCCAACAAGCAAGTTGCGCTCGACTCCTTGCTCTTTGGTCTTCGAAATCTGCGCTAGCTGGCGTCTCGGCCGATATTGGCTAGTCTCGGGCGCGAAATGGCTCGCCCCTTCTACGTCACCACGCCGATCTATTACGTCAACGATCGGCCGCACATCGGGCACGCGTACTCCACCGTCGCCGCGGACGTGGCGTCGAGGTACCAGCGCCTTCGAGGCAAGCCCACGTACTTCCTGACTGGCTTGGACGAGCACGGCCTGAAGATCGAGCGCCGCGCCAAGGAAGAGGGTCTCGCCCCCCGGGACTTCGTCGACCGAATGGCGGCGCCGTTCCGACTCGCTTGGGAAGAGCTCGGCTGCGCCCATGACGGATTCATCCGAACGACGTCCCCCCAGCACCGCGAGAACGTCCAGGCGCTATGGAAGCTGATGGCGGCGCGCGGGGACATCTACCTCGACGACTACGAGGACTGGTACTGCGTCGGCTGTGAGTCGTTCAAGACCGAAAAGGAGCTCCTCGAGGGAAATCTCTGCCCGATTCATCAAAAGCCCGTGGAGCGCATCAAGGAGCGCAGCTACTTCTTCCGACTGAGCAAGTACACGCAGCCGCTTCTCGAGTACTACGAGGCGCATCCGGATTTCGTGCGACCCGAAGCGCGCTTCAACGAGGTGAAGTCGTTCGTCAAAGAGGGGCTACGCGACCTGTCGATCTCGCGGACCAGCTTTCGCTGGGGCGTCCCGGTGCCCGATGACCCTGAGCACGTCGTCTACGTTTGGCTCGACGCCTTGATGAACTACGTGAGCGCACTGGGCGGTCCTGCCGAGGAAGGCGAAGCTCCGCTCTACGACGAATTCTGGAAGTCATCCGAAACGATAATCCACATCGTTGGGAAAGACATCCTCCGCTTCCACACGATCTACTGGCCTGCGTTCTTGATGAGCGCGGGGATTCGCCTTCCGACTCAGATTTGGGCGCACGGCTGGCTCACGGTCAACGGTGAAAAGATGTCCAAGTCGCTTGGCAACTTTCTCCCGCCGGGGCCGCTGGTCGAAGCGGTGGGCGCGGACGTGTTGCGGTACTACTTCATGCGCGAGGTGGGCTTCGGGCAGGACGGCGACTTCAGCCACCGAAATCTGCTCAATCGCTACAACGGCGAGCTCGCCAACGGCCTCGGCAATCTGATGAACCGAATCGTCGCGAGCATTCTCAAGAAAAGCCTCGACGGTCGAGTGCCCCAGGTCGAGGTCGCGCAGCTCGACCCCGCCGACCAGCAGCTGATCGACAAGGCCAAGGCCGCGTCCGCGGATGCGGCCAAGCACCTGGAGGCGCTCGCATTTCACCGCGCGCTCGACACGATTTGGGAGCTCGTTTCGGCCGCGAACAAGTACGTGGACTCGACCGAGCCATGGAGGCTCGCCAAGCAGGACGACAAGACCCGGCTTCAGCAGGTTTGCTACACGGTGCTCGAAACGCTTCGCTGGCTGTCGATCATGCTGTTCCCCGTCATGCCCGAGAAGTGCAACGAGCTGAGGGCGCAGCTCGGGATGCCCCCGCTTCTACCGACCGAGCAGGTCGACCTCTGGCCCAGTGTGTGGGGGGGCCTCCGGCCGGGCACCCAGACGCAAAGCGCAACACCGCTCTTCCCCAGGTTCGACGAGGCCCAGGAGCGCTCGATGCTGGAGCGACTCGGCGTCGAGGCTCCCAACACCAAACAGAAGAAGGCGGCTGCGATGACAGAAACCGAGGAAGTCAAAGACGAATTCGTCGAGTTCGATGATTTCATGAAGGTCGACCTTCGCGTGGCCGTCGTAAAGGAAGCGGAGAAGGTCGAGAAGAGCAAGAAGCTGATCCGGCTCATCGTCGACGCGGGCGAAGCGGAGCCGCGCCAGATTTTGGCCGGCATCGCGGAACACTACAATCCCGAAGACCTCATCGGCCGGCGAGTCGTCATCGTCGCCAACCTCAAACCCCGCAAGCTCATGGGCCTGGAGTCGCAGGGGATGGTCCTGGCCGCAAGCGACGAGAGCGGTCTTAGCGTTCTGGGCGTCGATAAAGACGTCGAACCCGGATCCCCGGCGAAGTGATCCCTCCGCTCACCCCGACGTTCGACGCCGCACTTCGAGACGTGAGCGCTCAGCAGGCGCGATTTCGCGGCGCGGCGGCTGCGCGGCTCGCCGATCCGCCGTCGGACCGAACAGACGAAGCGGTACGAGGCTTGCTGAGCCTTGCGAAGGACGAGGTCGGCGTGGTTCGCGAGGCGGCATACGAGTCGCTCGGCGCACTCGGCGCGAGCGAAGCGTTGAGCACGCTTCTCGAAGCCTTCGAGGACGACCACATCGGCGCCCGTCAAACGGCAGTCCTCGCTGTCGGCCGCGTTGCCCCGAAATCAGGCATCGATGCGATCGCCGCCTTGCTCGATGATCGTCGGCCGGAGATGCGCTTCTCGGCGATTTGGACCTTGTCTTACCTGGGTGCAGAGCAATCCGAACGGATCGCCGCAGCTCTGGACGATCGAGACGAAGAAGTGCGTACGCTCGCGCTCCAATGCCTCGGCGAGCTCGGCGCCACGGGCTACGTCGATGCGGTCGCAAGATGCTTGGACGACGCATCAGACTCAGTTCGTTTTGCGGCGGCGACCAGCCTCGCGACCCTGGGCGACGGGAGGGGCGCCCCAACGCTTCGGGCGGCCCTGCGCCAGCCGGAGCGTGCCTTTGCTGCTGCGGTGGCGCTTGGCGACCTTGCCGACCGCGAGTCCTTGGCCGCGCTGACCCGGCTTGCAAAGCACCGTTGGCGGTCTCCCATTCTACGTGCCGCCGCGGCGCGCGCCCTCGTCCGTCTTGGCGACCCGGTCGGCGCTGAAGTGATCCGAAAGATCGTGCGGAGCTGGCGGATCGAAGCCCGACAGTACGGCGTGGAGCTGGTGGGGGAGCTCGGCCTCGCATCGCTGCTCCCCGACGTGACCCGCGCGCTGCGCAAGAGCCGCAGGGCCGAGAGGCCAGTCTACGAAACCACGCTCGAACAGCTCGCCGCGAACAGCGAGGAGGCGAAGGCATTGCTTGCTTCTCTTCGTCAGACGAACCACGTTCCGTAATGAAGCCGGCCATGCTCTTCGACACTCACTGCCACTTGGATGACCCGCGTCTCTCTGACGAACTGGACGCTGTCCTCGAGCGCGCCGCGGAAGCCGGGGTACGGCGCATCACGACCATCGGCTGCGCGAGCGACGTCGCTTCGGTGGCCTCAGCGATCGAGATCGCGCGGCGACATCCCGATCGAATCTCGGCGACGGTTGGCGTGCACCCGCACGACGCCAAGCACCTGGATGACGCGCTCTGTGATGCGATTCATGACGCGGGCGCCGATCCCTCCGTGGTTGCCATCGGCGAAACCGGACTCGACTTCCACTACGACCACTCCCCCCACCCCGCCCAAGAAGAAGCGTTCCGACGGCAGATCGCGATCGCCAAAGAGCTCAAGAAGCCTTTGGTCGTTCACACGCGTTCAGCCCCCGACGACACTCTCCGGATCTTGCGCGAAGAGCAGGCCAAGGACGTGGGCGGCATCATCCATTGCTTCAGCGAGGACGCCCCTTTCGCGGCGGCGGCGCTCGATCTGGGTTTCGTATCCTCGTTCAGCGGGATCGTGACCTTTCGCAAGGCGGTCGCCGTCCAAGAAGCAGCCATCCAGCAGCCGGCGGACGCACTTCTGATCGAGACGGACGCCCCGTACCTGGCCCCTATCCCCAAGCGTGGAAAACGCAATGAACCCGCTTATGTAGCCTATACGGCCACCCGTATCGCAGAGCTCCGCGGCGAAGACCCCGACGCCTTGGCCCAGGCCAGCTACGAAAACGCGGTTCGACTCTTCGGAATTCGGGAGTGATCGGGGTGTCGGGCGGCCTGACCCATCCGCCTTGACTCGCCCCCGCCCATCACTATCTTTGCGGCTCTTTTCCCCGCGAGAACAGTTGTGAATACGAATCCCGGCCTCATCGGCACCAAGCTTGGCAATACCCAGATC
>JABDJF010000510.1 GCA_013002645.1 Myxococcales bacterium | reverse complement strand
GTCGATCTGATTGCCCTTCTCGTCGATCATGATGATGCGATCGGCGTCGCCGTCGAGGGCGATCCCGAGGTCTGCGCCACGCTTCCGGACCTCTTTCGCACAGGTCTCCGGGTGCAGCGCACCCACGTTGTGGTTGATGTTCTTCCCGTTGGGCCGCACTCCGATTGGATGCGTCGTCGCACCGAGCTCGGAGAAGACCAGCGGTGCCGTTCGGTACGCGGCGCCGTGGGCTGCATCGACTACGATCCTCACGCCTTCCAAGGTCAACTCGTTCGGGAAAGACGCCTTGACGAAGGCGACGTAGCGCCCTGGTGCGTCGTCCAGCCGCTCCGCGCGGCCAACGCGAACGCCGGTCGGGCGCTTCTTATCGAGCTCCGAACCGAAAATCAGAGACTCGATTTGGAGCTCGACCTCGTCGGGGAGCTTGAAGCCATCCGATCCGAAGATCTTGATTCCGTTGTCCTGGTAGGGGTTGTGCGACGCGCTGATCACCACTCCCGCATCCGCCCTCATGCTCGTCGTGAGGTGCGCGATGGCGGGCGTGGGCAGCGGCCCAGACAGGAGCACCTCACCGCCCAGCGCGCAGATCCCGGAAGCGACGGCTGTCTCGAAGAGGTAGCCTGAAAGACGGGTGTCCTTGCCGACGACAATCCTGGGCACGTGCTTCACGCGTCGTCCAGCCTGGTACGCGATCGCGGCGCCGATGCGAAAGGCGACCTCCGGTGTCATGTCTCCGCGATTGGCGAGGCCGCGAATGCCGTCGGTTCCGAATAGTGTGCGACTCATGCTTGCCTCAGGGTTCCCAGGTGACGTCGAGGCTCCAGTTGGACGGTGGAGCGAAGGTGCCCGTCGTCACGAAGTTTAGTGGCCAAAGAGCCTCGATCAAAAAACCAGGCCGTTGGGCCTGCGCCGTCGTGTTTGGTCCACCCTCGCTGCGCCGCGCCACGAACTGCCCTTCGACGTACAGCCCACGGATCGGAACATTGTCGGGAATCACGCTGTCCACGTTGAAACCGACTTGAACGGCGGTGTCACCCTCGGTGTCGTCGACGGAGGTTTGTCCTTGGGTGATGCCAAACGTTGGGGCAAATCCGCCAAACTGAGACTGGAGGGACGCGGAGAACAGACCGGCTGCGACGCCGCTCAGGAAATTGGTCGTGTCCTGGGATGCTTGAGCGGTCGACGTGTTGACGCCGCGTTGTTGTCGGGTCGTGCCCGTGACGAGCAAGGCGATCACCTGCGCTTGGCTGGTCGTGGGCACGCTCGACTTGAACTCGATCGTCGGGTCGCTGAGCCGACCGGAGACGATCACCGTCACGTCATCGTTGCTGCCGCGCAGCGAATGGCGGGCGACCAGGTCGACTTTCGCGTCCATCTCGGGGTCGCCGTCGAAGATCATACTGCCGGAACGCACTTCGAACCGTTTGCCGAAGACCTTGAAGTTACCCGTGTGGAGCGTAACCGTCCCTGCGACCGAAAACTCCTCGGCCATCTTTGTATCCAACTTGGCCGTCGCCTCGACGTAGAACCCTTGATCTTTGCTCCGGATGACCAATCGATCCTCGGAGCGGACCGTCAGATTCACGAAGTACGAGCCGGATTTGCGAACTGGCTCGTAGTCTTCGCCGATTAAGAAGACCTCAGGATGTGGCGCGAGGTCTTGAGGGGCCGCCGAGGTTTCCGGGATGTCGAGCAACAGGTTTCGCAGGGTCACCTCTCCATCGAGGCCCTCGTCTTCGAACTTGGCCCTCAAGCGCGCGGTTCCTGCGAGCCGCGCGATGATCGAGCCCTCTTGGCGGAGAGGGAAATTCTCCGCTTCGACGACGAAGTCCGCCTCATTGAGGCGCAGCTTTTTTATCCCAACGCGGCCGTCCAGATTCGCCGAGCCATTTGTGTCTGTGACTTTCAGATCCCTGATCGCAACGCCGTCCTCGTCGAAAATCGCGCGTCCAGCCACGTTCTCCAGAGTTTGGCCCACGGCTCGAACGTCGACGCGACCGTCCGTGAGATCGACGCTTCCACTGAGCTTCGGGTCCTGCACACGGCCCTGAGCCGTTACGCTGCCCTGGAGGATTCCTTCGACGTTGACCACCCCAGCCATCCAGGCAAGCACCGCCTGAAGCGGCATTCGATCGAAATTCGCATTCGCGTCGACGTCGCCCTTCTTGGCCAGTTCCGGGGCCGGATGTCGGCTGTCCCATATGAGAGGCACTTTCGCGGCAATGGTCGTGGAGCCCCCGTTCCACCAACGCATGTCCATGTCGAGGTCGCCGACTCCATCGTGGTAGCCGCCCGAAATACGGTTCACCGAGGGTGGGGTTTCGACGATCGTGTTGACCATTCCGGCCCGACGGCCCGGCTCGAGGCGACGCGCGCGAAGCTCGTCCGAGTCCATCGAGAATGAAAGATCCGGATCGTCGCTGAAGAGTCCTGTCGCTTTGAGTTGGGCCGAGAGCACACCCGCAGCATACCGACAGAGGTACGGTAAGTTCTCCATAGGTGCGTCATAGAAGTCTGCGCTGATTTGGGTCACCGGCCAGCCGGGAACTTTGGCCTGCTGCAACCAATCATCGAGTGGTGTCGCCATGGACGCTCGTAGGTCGAGCACCTTTGCGTCCCCTACGACGCCGTCCATGGTCAGCTCCGTGACCCCGTCGTTCAGCTGCGCTCTGATTGTCGCGCGCGGGTGGGCTTCGCTTCCGCACAGGCCCTCCGAAGAGTCCGAGAGCCAATCGATGCTGGAATGAAAGTCGCCGCGAGTTCGGAATGCGCCGCCGGCGAGGGTGAAGCTGGCTGCAAGCCGGAGACGGTCCGCATCGGGTACGAGGAGCTCGCTGAGCTTCTTCGGGTACGCGCTCAAACGCCTCGGCGGCACGCGCACCGATACGCGCCACGGCGAAGTGGCCAGCGCTTCCACAGCCTCACTCGGGTTCTGGGCCAAGTTGACCAAGTCGACGAGCAGGCTGCCTTCGCTCTCGACCAGCTCACCTTCGTCATCCGCCATGCGCACTTGGGCGAGCAGCGCACCGTATTCGTAACGGAAATCCGACGCGAGCTCGACGGGGCCCCAGCGGTCGACGATGAACCCTGGGATCTTGATGTTTCCCTTGAATGCAGGTGCATCGATTGGGCCGGAGAAGCGGATGCTGGCATCGGCGTAGCCGCGCACGTTGGGCATATCTTCCTCCAGAATCAGCTCCAGCAGCGTCAGGTCCATCGCCCCGGTGCTCAGCGTCGTCTCATAGACGCCTTCGCGCAGGGAATCGGCAACTCCTCCGGGCATCGGGTCCACGAAGCCGGTCGTGCTC
>JABDJF010000330.1 GCA_013002645.1 Myxococcales bacterium | reverse complement strand
TGCCCAACACAGCCGACTGGGATGCAGAGATCGGCGAAATCAGCGCGAACGTGGTCGGAGGTTGGGCGGCCACCGACCAGCAGATCTTTGCCACGGTCGAAATCCGGCACGCCGGCGCCGCCGTGGGCTTCTGCTCCGGCGCGCTGATTTCACCGCTCGTCATTGCGACAGCCGCCCACTGCGCTGTGGTCGAGCCCGAAGTCGGTGCCGTTCGAGCCGCGGCGCCGGGCACACTCGAGGTAGTCGCCGGCCATCTTGCGAGCCGTGCTGCAGACGCAGGCATGGTCCGCCCCGTACAAGACGTGCGGGTCCACGAAGGGTACGATCATGACTTCATCATGGGACGAAACCGCAGCGGCGCAGGTCAAGGCGGCATCGGCTCGCCAAACGACATCGCGCTCCTGCTGCTCGCGTCGCCGTTCGACGGGATCCCCAACGCACCGCTGCTCTCGAAAGAGCGTGAGCAGGACCTCGTCCATCACGGCGACATCGGGTTCGTCGCCGGCTATGGGACGTACGACCTCGATGACAAGCTAAACGGCGAGCTCTACATCTCGGACGCCGTCATCGACATCCTCGGGTCGCAGGAACTGCTGACGCGTCGACTCGATCAGCTCGGTGACTCCTGTTACGGCGATTCCGGGGGCCCGCTCTACGTTCCCACCGAAGAGGGTGATTTTCTGGTGGGTCTCGTCTCTCGGGGCCGCTCTGATGTGAATCGTGACTGCGGCGATGGCGGCGTCTACACCTTACTCTCCGCTCATATTCCTTGGATCGCGGAGGCCGCGGGGAGCCGGTTCCAGCCCAGCAACGCAATGGGCTCGAACGGGAGCTCGTTTCTAGCCGACGGGGCCGACCCGATCAGCCTTCCAAAGGGTGGCTCGCTCCATCGAGCCAGCGCCTGCGCCGCATTCTCGTCGACCGCGGGCGAGCGTTCACCGATTTCAGCTCTTTGCCTCTTGCTCGGCTTTGTGTTGCTCTCTCCGTCGTGCAGGCGCCGTTTGTCACGGGTTTAGCCCTGGCCTAGGCTCCGCGCTGTCATGAAGCTGCCGCCGCAACCGTCGCAAACCCGACTCACCAAAATCGTCTGTACGATCGGCCCGTCGACCAGTTCCTGGGACGGCCTCGCGGGCTTGGCCCACGCCGGCATGAACTTGGCCCGCCTCAACATGTCGCATGGCGATCACGCGTCCCATCTGCAGGTCATTCGAAATCTCAAGAGCCTCAGCAAGAAGCTCGCTCACCCCATTGCAATCTTGATGGATCTTCAGGGCCCCGAAATCCGGACGGGCGAGCTTGCCGAGAGCCTCGACCTCCAGGCCGGCGACGTTTTCTACTTCTCGGTCCTGGCGGACGATGCCGAGGAGCGAAGCGTCCACGTCAACTACCTAGATCTCGTCAAAGATCTCCGGGTCGGTGAGCGAGTGACGGTCGACAACGGCTTGATCAATCTCGAAGTGCTCGAAGTATTGGAGCATCGGCTCAAGTGCAGAGTTCTTGATGGCGGAACGCTAGGCTCGCGCAAGCATGTCAACCTGCCTGGCGTTCGGGTCAACCTGCCTTCCATCACCAAGAAGGATCGCGAAGACATTGCCTTTGCCCTCGAACAAGACGTCGATTTCATCGCGCTCTCGTTCGTCCGCGGCGCGCCAGACGTCTTGGAGGTTCGCAAGATCGTCGACGATGCCGGTGGTCACCAGCGCCTCATCGCCAAGATCGAAAACCAGGAAGGACTCGACAACTTCGAAGCCATCCTCGATGCCTCGGACGGCATCATGGTTGCGCGAGGAGACCTCGGAGTCGAGGTAGCGTTCGAGGAGCTTCCCGTGCTTCAGCGTGACATGGTTCGAAGCTGTGCAATCGCGGGCAAACCCATCATCGTAGCGACGCACTTGCTCGAATCGATGATCGACAATCCCTTGCCCACGCGCGCCGAGGTCACCGACGTCGCAAACGCCGTCTACGAGCAGGCCGATGCGATCATGCTCAGTGGCGAGACGGCGGCAGGCAAGTACCCCACGCGCTGCGTCGAGGTCCTCGACGCGATTGCCCGCAGGATCGAGCCGGGACCAGGCCTCGACTTCTACAAGCAGCGCGCTGCGCCGACGACCCAGCGCGCCCACATCGCTCAAGGTGCCTGCCGCCTTGCAGACTCGTTGGACGCCAAAGCGATCGTCGTCATGACGCGGCGCGGTTACTTTGGTCAGCTCGTCGCGAGCTATCGACCGCAGCGCGCGATCATTTATGCATTCACGAACATGAGCACGACCCGCCGCAAGCTGTGGCTCCTCCGCGGCGTCATTCCTTTCCGGATGAACCTGTCGAGCGACCCTGAAAAGACGATCGTGAACGCGCTTGCCAAGTTGCGAGAGCGCTCCGTCATCGAAGCGGGCCAGCCCGTCGTGGTCGTCTCAGATGTGGCCACTTCGACCGGGGATTTGGTGACTAGCATACAAGTTCGGGTGTCCGAGTAGCCATCGCCCCAATTTAGCCTTAGTTAAAAGGGTGATGCGTGCGCATACTTGCTTTGCCTTGCTGTTGGGACTGGCCGCGGCCTGTGGCTCCCCCGACGGGGGGTCCGTCGGGGAGCTGACCGCCCCGGTCGTGTACGGCGAAGACGACCGGGTGGAGGTCTACAACCATCCGAACGCGGAGCTGCGTGCGATCGCCCAGCAGTCCATCGTCGCCTTGATCCCCAGCTTCAAGATCAGCCAGGAGCCGAACGGAACCTACAGCCTCTTCACCAATTCGCTGAAAGACTCCCGAGATCTCTGCGAAGGAGAGCTCTTTGGGGAGCAACCGACGGCGGCGTCGTGCTCAGGGGTGCTGATCGATGACGACTTGGTCCTCACCGCAGGTCATTGCATCGACGAACGCACCCCGTGCGAGACCTATGCATTCGTCTTCAACTACTACTACGCTCAGCCCGACGCGCTCGCGGCAATCCGAGATGACGACGTCTACACCTGCCAGCGAGTCGTTTCACAGGGGAGCGCGGTGTCAGGTGCATTCACGCCGGACTTTGCCGTGATCCAGCTCGACCGCCCGGTCCAGGGTGACCAGGCTCCGGCCGTCATCCGACCCGCGACCGCGCTCGCCCAGCAAGAGTCTCTGTCGATGATCGGTTTCGGAAGCGGTCTCCCCGCGAAAATCGATGACGGTGGCTCGGTCGCCGACCCGCGCGCGACGGAGCTCGATTTCTTCGTCGCCAACCTCGACGCCTTTCAGGGCCATTCAGGCAGCGCGACTTTCGATTCGCAGAACAGGCTCGCGGGCATTCTCATTGGAGGTCGGGCCCCGGATTATGTCACGCTCGAAGGCGAGGACTGCGCCCGGGTCTCGGTCTACGAAGACTCGCAGGCCGGAGAGATCGTTCACAACGTTGCGCCGATTGTCGCCGCCCTGTGCGACGACGGCTGGCAGGCTGAGGGCCTTTGCGAGCCTGACGCTTGCGGAGGCCTGCCCTGCGGCTCTGCGCCACTGCCCTCCGCGAGCGGCAATGGCGTCTTTGCTCCCGGAAGCTCCGGCTGCAGCGCATCGACCGGTCCGACCGGCCCATGGTCGGCTTGGATCGGCCTGCTGCTCTTCGTGATGGCGCGGCGATTCAGGCCGCGAGCCGCTTGACCACCTCGAGCGCTTCTCGAACGTGCTTCTTCGCGTTGAGCTGCGAGTTGAAGACGTGCTGCACCTTGCCTTCGCGGTCGATCACATAGGTGACGCGCCCCGGGAGCAAGCCCATGGTCTTGGGCACCCCGTAGGCTTTCTGCAGCCCTTTGTCGCGATCGCTGACCAAGAGGAATGGAAGACGGTGATGGGAGGCAAAGCTCTGATGGCTCTTTTCGCTGTCCTGGCTGACACCGATGACCACGGCGCCCGCTTCGACGAAGTCCTCGAAGCTATCGCGAAACGTGCAGGCCTCCGCGGTGCATCCCGGGGTCTCGTCCTTTGGGTAGAAGTAGAGAACGACGGTCTTCTCGCCGCGGAACTGCGAGAGCGAGATCGCGTCGCCGTTCTGTGTGGTCTTGCTGAAGTCTGGCGCGTCCGCGCCCACGGTGATCGTCGCCATAGCCGGCCTCCGGCCGGGAAACTAGCACCCAGCTGTGAAAAGCGCAGTCATGAGGAGGAGGGGCGCACCTTTCCACTTGAAAAAAGTGAAACACGTTCTATTTTCATCCAATGGACGACCGCTACTTCACCCCGCCGATTCCGAACGGTTGGTTCCAGGTCGCTTACTCGGACGAGATCAAGCCCGGAGACGTCAAGCCGCTGAAGTACTTTGGCGACGATCTGGTCATCTGGCGCTCGGAAGAAGGCAAGCTCTCCGTAATGGATGCGTTCTGTCCTCACCTCGGCGCCCACCTCGGTCACGGGGGCAAGGTCAGAGGAGGCTCAATCGAGTGTCCGTTCCACGCTTGGCAGTTCGGCACCGACGGCCGCTGTACCGGGGTGCCCTACGCGGAGCACATCCCCCGAAAAGCAAAGGTCGGCACTTGGCGCATCAAAGAGCTCGCGAACATGGTGTTGTGCTGGCATCACGCCGAAGGCGAACCACCCAACTTCGACCTGCCCCCGGAGATTCCCGAGTGGGGCACGTCGGATGGCGTTCGCAACGAGGAGTGGACGGAGTTCATCGAGCGGCAATGGACCATTCGAACCCGCAATCAGGAGATGGCGGAAAACGCGGTGGACTCGGCGCACTTCCACTACCTCCACGGGACGACCAACATGCCGCGGTCGGAGGCTACCGTCGACGGTGCGATTCTGCGCGTCTACTCGGGCGCCGGCATGGAGACTCCGCGCGGCACCGTGGAGGGTTCGATCGAGAGCCTCAACTACGGTTTCGGGCTTGCGGTCGTTCGTTTCAAGGGGATCGTCGAGACTTTGAACGTCGCGACGATGACACCCATCGATGCAGATCACATTCACCTGCGCTTCAATTTCTCCGTCAAGCAGACGGCCGGTGCAGAGATGGCGCGCGGCGTGGGCAAGGCGTTCGTCGCCGAGGTGGCCCGACAACTCGAACAAGACATCCCGATCTGGGAAAACAAAGTTCAATATGAAAAGCCGCTCCTTTGCGATGGAGACGGCCCAATCGGTATCTTCCGGCGCTGGTGCACACAGTTCTATTCCTGGCCCGAGGACCGGCAGGCAGCCGAGTAGTGCCTCGCTTCGCGCTCGAAGACGTCGAGGCGGCATTTCGGCACTTCTGGTACACCGGGATGATCCGCGAGGATTGGAACGCCTGGGCCGACCTCTTCACCGAAGACGTCGTCTACGACGAGCGCGTTCTCGGTACCTTGCACGGGCGCGAAGCCGTTCGGAGCTGGATCGTCCCGCTCATGGAGCAGTACGGCGAAATCTACGGCGTCTACGACTGGCACGTGGCCGACCCGAGCGGCCGCGTCGTGTTTCGCATGCATAATCGACGAGATCATCCGGGCGGGCAGGGCGTCTTGGATTTCCCCGGCATCACGGTTCTACAGTACGCAGGCGACAATCAATGGTCGTTCGAAGAGGATTACTGGGCCGAGAAGCTCGGCGCTCAGCAATGGCAGACCTACCAAGACGCATTGAATCAGTACGACCCGGACCACCGGCACAAGCGCACCCGGAGCCACTGGGGCGATGGGCCAGACTGGACGATCGGCAAGGGTTCGTTTTGGGACTGGCCTGACCGGCAGCGCTCTTAGTATTCGGCGTCGAAGTCGATTTCGATGGGCTCTCGGCTCGCGGGTCGCGATTGGCAGGCCAGCACCCAGCCGCGTTCGATGTCGCTTGGCTCGAGCGCGTCGTGGGCTGCCATTTTGACCTGGCCGCTCTTGAGCAGGGCCATGCAACAACCGCAGTAGCCGTCTTCGCAGGACGACGGTGGTTTGTGCCCGGCCTTGACAGCGGAGCCGAGCAGCGTGAAGCCCTTCTCGTAAGGCACCTCGAGGGATCGCCCTTCGAGCACCATCTTGAACGACGCTGGGATCTCATCGTCGGCCTGCTCCGGGACGAGCTCGACGGAATCATCTTTGCGATCCGGGTCGATCGGCGAGATGAAGCGCTCGAATTTGGTTTGACCCGGGTTGATGTTAGAGGCCTTGAAGGCCTCCTCGACGGCATCCATGTACCCCGTTGGGCCGCAGACGAAGAACTCCGCGTCTTCCCATTCGCGGATCTCCGCTCGAAGCTCTTCGACCGACATGTAACCGCTCGCGCTGTCGAGATGATGGACGACTTCCAAGCGGTTCGGAAACTCGGCCAACCATAGATCGATTTCGTCTTTGAAGATGATCGAGCGCTCGTCCCGGTTGGCGTAAATCAGCTTCACGCGGCGGTTGGTCGTCCGCAGAGCGGACTTCAAGATCGACAACACCGGGGTGACCCCGCTACCGCCTCCGAATAGGAAGATGCCGTGATCTCCTTCGTCTGAGCGAATCTGGAAGCGGCCTTCGGGCGGCTGGACGAGAATCGTGTCTCCGACATGAAGGTTGTCATTGAACCAGTTCGAGATGCGGCCGTCATCCACCCGCTTGACGGTCACCTTGGGCCACGCGTCGGTCTCGGGCGCGCTCGACAGCGAGTAGCAGCGCCGCAGCTGCATGCCGTTCCAAGGAACCTCGAAGGTCAGAAACTGGCCGGCGCGATAACGGAACTCTTCGCGCAGCGATTCGGGCACAGCGAAGACGAACGACCTTGTATCGTGCGTTTCCTGAATAATTCCTGATACTTGAAGCTCGTAAAAGTCCGTGGACATCCGCTGCGGCCTCCAACTAGAACGTGTTTCATTCTAGGACCGCGAAGCCCTGCGGTCCAGCCCTCGTACTCACTGTGGCAGCAGGCCGCTGAATCACGTAGCCTGGTTGTTCCGGAGAGGCCAATCCCCCATGGACCTCAATCGAATCAGACCCCACACCTCGGGGCGCCCGATGCCCGTGCGCACGAAACAGACCGTAGGAATCGATCTTGGTACCACGAACACCGTGGTCGCCCGGAATTTCGAAGCCCTGTCGCTCGACAGTGGCGGCTTTGTCATGCCCTCGGCCGTCGCGTTTCCGCCGAGTGGGGCAACCCTCGTCGGCCAGCCGGCCCGGCGCCGGCGCGCCATGGACCCGAAGAACACCATTTTGTCAGCCAAGCGCGTGATTGGCGCGCGCTGGCATTCCTCCTACACGACCCAGTTTCGGGAGCACTATCCCTACGACATGCGTGAAAGCTCGAACGGCGGCATCGAGATCCAAACTCGCGCCGGCATCATTTCGCCCGTCGAAGTAGGTGGCACGATCGTGGGCGGCCTGTGCCAGCGCACCAAGTGTCCCGTCCGCGATGTCCATGCGGTGGTTACGGCTCCCGTAGGCTTTGATCAACGGCGCCGTGACGCGACCTCGCTTGCGGTTGCAAAGGCGCAGTTCGCCTCCGTTCGGGTCGTTGAAGAGCCGATCGCCACCGCGCTTGCGTACCTGAACCGCAGTAGTTTGAAGTACGCGTTTGTGTACGACTTGGGTGGCGGCACCTTCGATGCAGCGGTCGTCGATTGCAGCGGCTATCCGTTTAGGGTGATCGGTCACGGTGGCGATCCCTATCTCGGCGGGGATGACGTAGACCGAACCATCGCGCTCTACGTGGCCGACAGGACACTCGCACGGGACGGGTGGGACCTGAGCAATGACGCCGTGACCTTCGATCGCCTGGTTAACGCATGCGAGCTGGCGAAATGTGAGCTCAGCGAATCGGAACAGGCCGCCATCGCCATTCCGAGCGTCGATCCGGCCGCACCCGAGAGCTGCGGCATCATTCCGATCACACGCGACGAAGTGCGACAGCTCACCCTCGATTTGGTGCGCTCCACGTTTGGCATCTGCGACGAGGTTCTCGCCCAGGCGAGCCTCAAAG
>JABDJF010000326.1 GCA_013002645.1 Myxococcales bacterium | reverse complement strand
TCGACCCGCAGAAGGCCAACCGGCAGGCGCTGGCTGAACAGCTCGCCGAGCACGAAGGCGAAATTCAGGAGTACGAAGAACAGCTCACCTGGATTCGGCGCCGTCTCGAAGTCGGCCGTCTCCATGTGGGCGTCGGCGACAAGCGTTACGAGGCCGATGACGTCGAGCGGGACCAATTCATCGACTTGGTCGAGCGCGAACGCAAACTTGCGGGATCCGGCGGGCCCCAATTCGACGCGGCGGTATCGCGCGTGGCCGCTCTCGAGCGCCGGCTCGATCAGCGCGACGAAGAGTTGGCAACTGTCGTGAAGCGACGCGTCTCCCAGATGTTGGCGACGGTCGACGAAGAAACCACGAACCTCCGGCGGTATCGCGCCGCACTCAGCTCGCTCGAAGGCGAGGCCGAAGATGTCGTCGGCGCCATTACCTACCTCAATTTCAATCGCGTCCACGATCGCTTTTACGACCTGGTCCTCCGCGCAGACGTCGGCAAGATCGATGTTTCGTGGGCACGACGCGAAGACCACAGGGTTCGGATCGACGCCCTCACGCGCGAACGCGCGCGAGAGCTGCAAGCACTGGATGACGAGTTCCGCGACGTGATGGATCAAGACCAGGGCGGCGAGGGCGAGCCATGAGCAGCCGTCGTCTCGTATCGATCCTGTGGATCGCGCCGCTGTTCACGGCCTGCTGGGCGGCTGCTCCGGCTCTTGCGCAGGAGTCGGTCCCGAAGCCCGACCCTGAGGAGGCAGCGCCCTGGGACGGTGCGACGGACGTCAGCCTACCCCCGTTTCTTCAGGACACGGGCAAACGCATCGTGGACCAGCGCCCGGCCCCGACCGCGCAACAGCTCGAAGCGTTGAGACAGCTCGAAGAAGAGGTCGAGCGATTCGGCCAAACGGGGGAGACATTCCGCTCCACGGTCACCTCGCTGGTGCGCCGCGAATACCTTCAGCAGCGCCGGGAGCGCGACCGTTGGTACGGCGAGCAGCTCGAAGCGGAGGAGCGCGAATTCAGCGAGGCCCGCGAAAGCTCGATTCGAGTCTTCGAGGAGTTCCTTCGCCGCTATCCAAGCCATCCGAAGTACTCGCCGGACGCGATGTTTCGTCTGGGGGAGCTCTACTTCGAACGCAGCGCGGTCGAGTTCCAGGACCTCTACGACGAAGCACAGGCGGCCCGCGAGGCCGGCGATTTGTCCGCTGAAGATCAGCTGCCGAGCTCGCCGGACTTCACGCCGACGGTACTGCTCTACAAAGAATTGGCACGCCGGTTCCCCGACTACGAACGCTCGGACGGAGTGTACTACTTGATCGGCTACACCCTCAACGAAATGGGACGTCCCGAAGAAGCGCTGGCCGCCTGGCTGGCGCTCGTCTGCGCCAACAACTACGACTACGACCCCGACTGGCGCCCGCCGACCGCCGATGCGTCACTAGCTGCGCAAGCGAGGTATCCGGCTTTGACGCTCGACGGCCGCCCACTCGGCGCGACGGTTCGCGGCGTGTTCGTCAACGCCTACGCCGGCTGCAAGCCCATCTCGGAGCAGGCCCGCTTCGTCAGTGAAACTTGGTTCCGAATCGGCGAGTACCACTTCGATGATTTTGGGGGCGACCGTGCGCTGGATCTTTCGATCGCCGCGTACGGGCGCATTCTGGAGAACAGCGAGGACCGCAACTACAACCTCGCTCTCTACAAAGTCGCATGGGCCTACTACCGCGCGAGCCGCTATCCCGAAGCGATCCAGAACTTCGGCAAGCTCGTCCAATGGTCGGACGACACGCGCAAGGAGACCGGCAAGGCCGGCTCGGAGCTTCGGCCGGAGGCGATCGAATACCTCGGGATCGCGTTCGCCTATGATGACTGGAACGAGAATCAGATTGCTGATCCCGTCGAGGGCAGGCCCACGGGGCTGAAGCGCATCCAGGATGCCTCGCTCCTCCCGCAGGAGAGGGCCTGGACGCCCGAGGTCTACTTCCAGCTGGGTCAGGTCTACTTCGACGAAGCGAAGTACCCCGAAGCGATCGCAGCCTGGCGGTTGGCAATTTCGAAATGGCCGAACCATCACCGGACCCCGGAAATTCTCAATCAAGTCGCAAACGCTCACCAAATGCACAACGAGTTCGAAAACGCCATCGTCGCGCGCTCTGAGCTGACGCAGTACGTGCAGGGCAGCCCTTGGTGGAACGCCAACATGGACCGCCCGTCGGAGCAACGAGCCGCAGAGCAGCTAGCCGAAAATGCGCTCATCGTCACTGCGATTCATCACCACCAAGCTGCTCAGCGGCTGCGGCAGCGCTGCGTTCAGGAACGCAACGTGAAGCTCTGCAGCGATTCGCAAACCGAGTATGGCTTGGCGGCCAATGCGTATCGAAGCTACCTCGAGCGGTACCCGAACAATCCTCAGGGTTACGAGCTTCACTACAACCTGGCCGACGCCCTGTACTGGTCGAAGAGCTACGAGCAGGCCGCGACCGAGTACGCCGAAGTTCGGGACTCGAACGTGGATGACAGCTACCTCGCCGAATCCGCACGGCGGGTGGTCGAATCGTTGAAACGAATCGCCGACCGCGATGTCGAAGAGGGGCGTTTGGTCGTTCGCAGCGAAGCACCGCCGACGTCTGGCGACCCGCCGGCGGTTCAGCCCACCGCCATGCCCGAAACTGTGCAGCGGCTCGCTCGCGCCAGGGAAATCTACCTGACCCGTGTGAGCCCCGAGCGCGATACCGAGGGTGTGCGCACGGCGTACGACTACAACAACGCGTTGCTCCTCTATTGGTATGGCTACTGGCCCCAAGCCGAGAGCCGCTTCGCGCGAATCTACGAAGAACGCTGCTCCGGCCCTGAGGCCGATGCAACGGGCCAAATCGCATGGGAGAATCTTCGCGCCATGGCGATGGCGACGGAAGACAGCGACGAGATTCGCCGCCTCGCCACCGACATCCAAGAGCGCGGCTGCACGTTCACGGCGGGCGCGACCAGCATCGACTGCAGCAAGCCGGCCAACCGCGACAAGCCGATTTGTCGCGCAGGTGCGGACCTCAACGCCCTCGTGTATCAAGACGCCCTCGACGTCTACAAACGAGCCGGCCAAACGACGGGCAGCGAAAGCGTTCTTCTGTACGAGCAGTCGGCCACCATGCTGCTCGCCGCGGTGAACAGCAACCCGAACGACAAGCAAGCGCCTCTCGCACTCGAGTACGCCGCTCTTGCGCTCGAGGCCACCAACCGTTTCGACTCTGCGGCTCAGCTCTACCAGCGCATCATCGACGACGTCGGGCCTCGGGAGGCGGCCGACGCCGAAGAACAGCAAAGCCTCGACGCGATCCTCGCAAACGCGCACTTCAAGCTCGCGTACACGGCAAGCCGGAACTTCGACTTCGACCGTGCGGTCGACAACTACCGAGTGCTGGCCGATTCGCAGAGGTTCGCCAAATCGAGCGACCCCGGTGTTCAGAGCAAGCGCGCCGACGGTCTCGTCAACTCGGCTATTTTGCTCGAGCGACTCCAGCGATATCCGGACGCGACCCAGTATTACCGACGCGCATACAACACGGTCGACGACCCGAGCACGAAGCGCAACGCACTCTATCGCATCGCCGAGATGGCCTATCGGCAGAGGCGCTATCCGCAGGCGATCAACGGTATGCGAGAGTTCATCAGGGCCTACTCGAAAGACGGAGAGGCCGGTGACCTTCTGGTCCAAGCGTACTGGCGCATCGCTCAGTCTTGGAAGGCGCGCGGCCGAATGGGCGACTACCGCGCTGCGCTGCAGGACGTGACGACCGGATTCCAGCGCACCGGGCAGCCGGCCGGGTCGATCGCGGCCGGTTACGGGGCCGAGGCGCGATTCATCCTGGTGGACGGCAAGCTCGCCAGCTT
>JABDJF010000300.1 GCA_013002645.1 Myxococcales bacterium | reverse complement strand
GCTTGGACCAGAGCTCTCGGAGGCGCATGTCGAGGTGTCGGGCCTCCTCGTTGGTTTCGGTTCGTGCCGGATTTCCGCCTTCGATCGAGATGTCGCCGACCGCGGCCGACTCGAAGAAGATCACGGCGTCGTAGCGGCCGAGCTCTTCTTCGAGGCTCGTGCGCAGAGTTTCGAAGAAACCGGCGGGCGCGCTTTCGGGCCAGAAGGCGGCGCCGTCGATGGTGCCACGGTCGCAGAGCAAGACGCGGCCTGGGTAGAGCGCGCCTTGGATGTCTTCGAGCGCAACTTGGGCATGGAAGATGGCCTTTTGAGTTGCAGCTCGGGCCCTGGGCTCACCAACACGAGGAAAGCCTCCCGTGAACAGCATCGTGGCCGTTTCGGGCACGATGACTATCTTTTCGCCGATCTCGCGGCGGAACAAGTCCGCGGCAGTGCTCTTCCCACCGCCTGGGCCACCTGTCAGCACGATGCGAAAATGGTTTCGTCCCGAAGCGTTCATGCTCGGCTCTTACGATAGCTGATTCCACGGCGCCCGGGTACGACGAAAGGCTTTGTCCAGCGCGTCGGTTTGATGTAATCGACGGCTCTGCATGTTGGCGCAGGTGAAAGACCAGAGAACGCTTTTGAAAGGCGGTCTAATCGTCGACGGAACGGGTCGGCCCGCACGGTCGGGGTCGGTCCTCCTGGACGGAAGACGCATCGCCGCTCTCGGCGACGTGCCCGATGACGCGGGCACCCCAGTCGACTGCGAAGGCAAGGTGATTGCGCCCGGCTTCATCGACGCTCACTCGCACATGGACTTTTTCTCCGCGAGCGAGAACCCCCATCACTTCGATTCGTTCACCGCGCAGGGAGCGACGACATTCGTCGCCGGCAACTGTGGGTTTAGCCCGTTTGGCTTTGCCCCAGAAACCAAGCACCGAGGCTTGCTCGAGAGCTCTCTCTTCAAAGCGGGGCGCGAGACACTCGAGTGGAATAGCTTTGCCGAGTACTGCGAGGTGCTCGACGGCCTCGGGCTCACCCACAACTTCGCGCACCTGGTCGGTCATGGCGCTGCCCGAACCTCCTTGTCCGGCTTCGAGGCGCGGCGGCTCGGCGACGCCGAGCATGCGCAGATGCTAGCCATTTTGGACCGCGCGCTGAGCGAAGGAGCCGCGGGCGTCTCGTTTGGGCTGCAATACAAGCCCGGCGTATTCGCCAAGCTCGAGGAGCTCGATGACGTGGCACGATTGGTGAAGCGGCACGACAAGCTGCTGACGGTGCACGCCAAGGCGTATTCATCGTTCTCTGGAACGTACCCGATGATTCCGTTTGGTCGGCCGCACAACCTCAAGGCGATCGATGACATGCTGGGGCTCGCACGACGCACCGGGGTACGGCTTCAGTTTTCGCACCTCATCTTCGCGGGCTCACGGACCTGGAAGACCGTCGATCAGGCGGTCGAGCTCTTCGACCGCGCGATCGGTGACGGGGTAGACGTCTGCTTCGACATGTTCCCGTATGGCTGTGGAGCGACCCTGCTCAACACCTTGCTTCCCGAGTGGTTCATGGCCGGCATGCCGGACGCGCTCCACAAACCTCTCGCGCGAGCACGCCTGCGACTGGAAGCCGAGGTCGGGTTCAGGCTGGTCGGTTTCGGCTACCCACAGATCCAAATCACGAATGCGAGCTGCGCGGAGTACGATGAGCACAACGGTCGCTTCCTTCCGGACATTGCAAAGCGGGTCGGCAAATCGAGCTTCGATACGATGCTGGACATCCTCGACAAGAGCGACGCGGAGGCGCGGGTGCTTTTCCACGACTACTACAACGACGACATCATCGACAGGCTCATGCAGCACCCCGCGGCGATCTTTGCGTCGGACTCCTGGCCTGAGCCCGGAGGCCACCAAAACCCAGCGGCCTATGGAACGTTTCCGCGGTTCCTCCGCAAGGCACGCGACCGAGGAAGCCTATCGCTCGAGGCCGCGGTGCACAAGATGACCGGCGCCGCTGCGGTGCGTTTCCGTTTGGCCGATCGGGGGCGACTCGAGGAGGGTGCGGCGGCCGATGTCGTCGTCTTCGATTGGAACGAGATTCGGGATCACGCCAACGAAGCCGGGAACGCCAGACCCTCGGGGATCGAGCAGGTCTTCATCAACGGCCAGTTGGTCTTGCAAGCCGGGGAGATCGACCTGGTCCGAGGGGCCGGCGAATTGCTGCTGTCGTAGCGAGGCCGCTCGACATGGACGTCAGGCCGGCAGTTCGGGCGCAACCCTACGGGAAGATCCCGTCCAGCGCATAGGCGCTTGCAACCGATTCGATGGCGCCGAGGTACGCGGCGGTCCGGAGGTCGGGAAGCGATCGTCGCTTCCAAGGCTCACGAATTTTTTCGTAAGAGATCGCCATCGTATTTTCTAGCGCGGTGCGAACGAAGTCGATCTCGTTGGGAGCCTGGAGCAGAAGCGCGGACTCCTCTGGGGGGAGGCTCTTCCCGGTCAGGCGACCGATCGCATCGAGAATCCGATTGTTCGAAATCTGCTGATAGCGGCGAGTCATGCGTTCGAAGCTCACATGCGAGAGGTTCTTGATCCATTCGAAGTACGACACAACGACCCCGCCCGCGTTCGCGTAAATGTCTGGAAGCACCACGGTCCCAGCTTCGCGAAGAATCGCATCGGCCTGGGGATCGACTGGGCCATTCGCGGCCTCGACAATCACTTTCGCCTGGAGCTTGGGCGCGTTCTCGGCTGTGATTTGATGCTCCAGCGCGCAAGGAATCAGCACGTCGCAAGGCTCTTCCAGGATCGCGTCCGGATTGGCCAGGTAGCGGGCGTCCTGGAACCCGCGAAGCGACCCCGTCTTGGCGCGGTGGAGGAGAACGGCTTCAACGTCGAGCCCGCCTTCGTCGTAGAGCGCGCCGTCGCTCACGGACACGCCGACGATGACGGCATCCCGCTCGATCGCGGAGAGCGCCGCGTGAAGGCCGACTTTGCCGAGGCCAGGCACGATGATGCGCTTTCACGCCAACCCCGTTTCCCAACCCAGCGGCTTCCCGTCTTCTTTCTCGGATAGGAAGTGATCGAGCGCGATGACCGCGCCAAGCCCGGTCGCTTCTCGGCGCCCCGAGACGCCGTGCACACTCGTTGCTTTGCCGGTGACACAGGCCAAGGAGTTCAAGGTGTCTGGCCCCAGAATCTTGTACGTGTCGTAGATCCAGCCCATTTCCCGTTCGCCGGTGCCGACATCGGGCGCCGGTACGTCAACGTCCGGGCCGATGAAGCGTTTTCGAATGAGCTCGCTGGTGTACCGTCGCGTCACGCGCTCCAAAAACGAAGCGGATTCGTTTCGCGGATCGACGCACACACCACCTTTGGCGCCTCCGAAGGGCACGTCGACGACCGCGCATTTGTAGGTCATGAGCGCAGAGAGGGCCATGACCTCGCTCTGAGAGACGTCGAGCGAGTAGCGAATACCGCCCTTGGTCGGGAGCCGGTGATGACTGTGCTCTGCCCGATAGCCTTCGATCACCACGATGGTGCCGTCGTCCCGTCGGACCGGAAACCGCAGTCGGTAGACGCTGTTGCAAGCTCGGATTTGGTCGAGGACGTCTGGGGAGACTTCGGTATGGCGGCAAGCCGCGTCGAAGTACTGATTGACGTCGTCGAAGAAGTTGGAGGGCATGGTCACGGTAGTTATAGGGCTAGTTGCTGGGGCAGGGCCAGTGCTAGTGTCGGGGTCAGTGTCGGGGTCAGTGTCAGTGTCAGGGTCAGGGT
>JABDJF010000249.1 GCA_013002645.1 Myxococcales bacterium | reverse complement strand
CATTACGGAGGCGGAACGCCTTGCGAAGACGGTACTTCCAACCTGGCACGCGCGATGCATGCACACAGCTCGACACCGGGAGTTTGTGATGAGGTACCAAGTTGTGTGCGTGCTCGCGGCGCTGTCGTCCTCGCCCCTGAGCGCGAGTGCACAAGAAGAAGGCTCGACGCCGAATCGACGGCAGCCTCAGTCCGAGCCAGCGCAAGAAGCGCCTGCGCTACAACTCGAGCTCGACCCTGCTGGGGTTGGCGTCGTTCCAAGCCCGGCACGGACGGGCGACGGATACACGCTGAAAGAAATGGAAAGACGTGCACAGCGCGCGAAGCGAGGACTTGGCGTCTCCGTCGTTCCGCTCGTTGCTGGTGGAATGATGATGACGGTTGGAACTGCGGGTACTAAATGCTTTTTCAACTCTGAAGCCCAGAAGGGTTGCAACCGTCTGCTGTACGGCGGCGTCGGTCTGGCGGCTCTTGGCGCCGCAGGGATGATTGCCACCGGCATCCTGCTAGGCGTCCGGAAGAGAAAGCTGCGCACCTTCCGGGAAGCGGCGTCCTACGAGGGACGACGCAGAGCACAGTGGGACCTTGCCCGATCGCGACTCGTGTTCTGAGAGGGCGTGACGTAGGTGCGTTCGAGGTGCAGCCGGAGTCGAGCTCGCGCATTCGGTCCGCGATCGCATTCCCGTGGGCGTAGGCGGTCGATCAACAAGGACGCCTACTAGAGGCACTGAACAGACGCGGTGCAGAGGTCCAAGCGCTTGTGGTGCAAGCGATGCCTAAGATGCAAATCGTTGGCACCCATGCGACACACCTACAAAAAAGGATCCTGACCAAAATCAGAACCCCTTGCGTTTCCGGTGACCCCAACGATGCGAAGTTGGAACGAACTTTCCGCTTTCATTGAAGAGTGGGAGGGTCTTCGGATGGCAGCGGCGTGACCGTGTCGGGGACTAAGCTGGAAATTGTGAAACTCTCGGCGGTTCCGGCCGAGATAACATCATGATCTCGCTCGTGCTACAATCTCGGCGATGACTGACGCGGCAAAGAAGCTTCTCGAAGCGGCCAACGGTCTGCCCGAGGACGAGCGGTTGGAGCTCGCGTCTGAGCTCATTGCCAGCGTAGACGGGCCACCGGACGGCGACTGGGAGTCTGCATGGCTCGCGGAGCTCGATCGTCGCGTGGAAGCCGCTCGTGACAAGGGCGAACCCGCCCCTGAGTGGAGCGAAGTCCGAGCGCGTGTGCTGAGCCAACTCGGGCGATGAAGCGAACGCTTCGCGTATTGCCCGACGCGGAAGCCGAGCTTCAGTCGGCAGCGATGTGGTATGAGGAGAAGCGTCGCGGCCTCGGCATCGAGTTCGTTGCCGTCGTCGATAGAGCTTTCCAATCCGTCCTCGAGAATCCCGAAGCGTGTCCGGTCTGGCGACCCGATCGACCGTATCGAAAACGCTTACTCAAGCGCTTCCCGTACGTCGTATTTTTCAGCGTTGATGCGGCAACCGTTGAAATCGTCGCGGTGGCGCACGCAAAGCGACGCCCTGGGTATTGGCTGGATCGTCGACGTTAGGACGCTTAGCTGAGCCATCAAAAGCAGCCCGACCGAAGGCGGGCTCTGATGATGGTGACCCCAACGAGATTCGAACTCGTGTTACCGACGTGAGAGGCTCAAAGCAGCGTTGTGATTCCGAGCACTTCTCCCCTCGTTCGACCCGGTTTAACTAGGCTCCGAGGATATCCGCAACGACGTCTGCGACGTGGTAGTGCGTTTGGCCGTGACGGGAGAGACGGCGCACGCCGTCGAGGTGGTTGCCCAGGGTCACGATGGCAGGTTCCTCCCCACGTTCACCCCGAACCTGGTGCACCTGCCCGAGCCCCACGCAGGCAAGCAGACCGTTGCACAGACAGCGCCGCCCTTCTGTGTTTCGCTCGTGCCCGCGGTTTTTGAGGAAGGTATTGATCGGGCCTGCCGGACAGCGACGAAACAGCGTCCGCTTGCCATGCTCATCGGGCTCACCAAAACCAACCTGCTGCAGCATGCCGATGTCGCAGCTCCGCCGCCGCCTCGCAAAGACCTCGTCATCGGACAGCGTCTCGGGAAGCTGAGCGACCTTGAAGGAGAAGCCCGTCGGTGAGTAGGTCGTCGTGTGGACGAGGTCGTCGTCGTCCACGCCGGCTCGAAGCGCGTCCAAGATAGCCGACCGATACTCCGGCTTCATCCCCGACTCCCCGCAAAGGGCAAACACAGTGCCAATCTGCACCCCGTTGGCACCCGCGGCCAGCGCTTCCTCAAGCTTCGGTTTGCTGGCGTAGCCCCCGGCCATCCAGAAGGGCTTCCCGATTGCGCGGATAGCAGCGATGTCCGGTTCGTCCTTGGCACCATAGACAGGTTGCCCGAGCGAATCCTTGGTTGGCGGGCCAAGCGGGTTCGCGTTGTGGCCACCCGCGTTGTGGTGCTCGATGATGAACCCGTCGGGAGCTGTACTTTCGCTGTCGGCCAACGTCTGCGCCAGCCGCTCGAGCGAGACAATCGCAAGAAACGCAGGCTTTGCGAGCTCGCGAGCAGCGAACTTCCCTCCAGCCACCTGTTGGGGGTCGAAGAGGAGTGAGAAGGCCTCGCCGGGTTTCCGATAAAGCACCGAAATCTCGTGGCGGACGGTTGCGTGTTTCGCCAGCATTCGGGACAGCGCTGGCAGAGCTCCCGGATTCCCCGCGCCAACAATCACGCCGTCGACCCCCGCCAGCATCGCGCCGTACAACACGTAGATGAGCGGCAACTCGATCTTGTGGAGAAAGTTGATGAACACCTTGCCATCGTGGCCTTCCTTGGCGAGCCAGACCTCTGCGAAGCCGGTTGCGATGAGCAGCTCGATGGTGTTGTCATCCAGTTTGAGGGTCACGTCCGCAGACGCATCTGACGGCTCGGGCACAGTACGGTTACCGTCCAGCGTGCGCGCAACATGCATCGGTGCGCTGCGAAAACGAGTGCCGGGCGCCTTGCCTCCCGCAATCAGGTACCGCTCGAGGATGCCGCGACCAACGGCTGCGTCGAACGTTTCGTCGAGGGCGCGCAGCGCTCGCTCGACATGGCCGCCCGGGTCGCCCAGCTGCAGCAGTCGAACATAGCAGACATCCAGCGCCGTCCCTGAAACCGTGCCTGCGGTAACGCCCGGTCTGTGCATGGCAACCGCCCTGGCGAGTCGCCAGTTGGACACGTAAACGCCCATTCCACCTTGAATAAGCTTGATTCCCTCGATGTGAAGCATTGTGCCTCCGATGCGTCGCTACGTTTTACGTGAACTCAAGGCTTCGTATGTTACGATACCGTAGGTTACGCATACGTAGGATAAATAGCAATGTCTTTTCCCAAAAGCCGTAATTTGCAGCCATTCGCCGCCAAAAGTGTCGATAGCGTAACCTACGGGCGAGTAGTATCATTCGGGACAATGGCCAGGAACAGCCGTCGTCTGCGAGCCTCCGAGCGTCGCGCGCAGCTCATCGACATCGGCCGCTCAGCGTTCGCCGAGCAAGGCTACGAAGGCACTTCCGTCGAGGAGATCGCGAAGCGCGCCAAGGTGTCGAAGCCCATTGTCTACGAACACTTCGGCGGCAAGGAAGGGCTCTATGCGGTCATCGTCGATCGCGAGATGAGCTATGTGGAGCGTCGCATCATCGAAGCCATCTCGTCGGGGTCGCCACGAGAGCGTGTCGAGCGCGCATCGCTCGCGTTCCTGAACTATGTGAGGGACCACCCGGATGGCTTCGCGGTGCTGTCCCAGGACTCCCCCCTGACCTCATCGCCTGGCACCATGTCGAGTCTCCTAAACGACATGGCCGACCGCGTCGGCGACGTGTTCGTGCTGGCGCTCCAGGATGCCGGTTACGACACCAAGGCAGCCCCGATATACGCGAACGCGCTGATCGGCATGATCACCTTCGTAGGCAAATGGTGGACCGAGCACCGGGAGCCTCAGGTGGAAGAGGTCGCAAAGTATATCAGTGCGCTCGCGTGGATGGGCCTGCGCCACCTCCCCCAGCGCCCCTCTCTCAAGCACATTTGACCAGCGTGGCACCGACAGGACCGCATGAAGTCCTCGAAGTTCTGAACACAGCAGCCCATCGAGTGGACTTACCCCGCTTCCGTAGACGCCCGGCCAGGGTTCGTGGGGACGGCGTCGAAGGCCGCGGGACTCAACTCTCCGAGGTGGCTGTGGCGCCGCTTTCGGTCATCGTCGAGCCAGCGGATGGAGACATGCTCCTGTACCTGGAGTCGCTTCGCAACATGGCGACGCTCGAACCGGCGGGGCTGCTTCCCGCCCAGGGAACGCTGATCGAGCACCGCTTGATGCGCGAGCGCAAGGTCGTCGACGCCTTGGAGGCGCGCGGCAAGGCATCGCGGCCGAGGCACCTTGTTGCGAATGCCTATGCCGACACGCCAAAGGCTCTGTGGCCCCTGGCCCTTCAGTCGATCGAAGCGCATTTGTTCAAGCTGGAGCGGGAAGGGCGAGTCTGGAAGGAAGACGACCGCTGGGCACCGGTTCCCGTCGGGACGTGGTCTAGGCGCGGACACTGCCGCTCCCGCTGACACTGCCGCTGTCTCTACCCCCAGCTCTCGACTACGATTTCGTCGATTCCGGCGAAGTGCTTCGTGTTTGCACTGACGAGCGTTGCGTCCCAGGCCATGGCGTGCGCGGCGATTGCGATGTCGATGTCTTCGATGAGCTTGCCCTTGTGCTCGAGCTCCGCCTTGATCGAGCCGAAGCACTCGCTGACTGCGTCATCCCAAGCGACCCGCCCGAGCTCGCCTGAGATCAGCTCCCAGCGTGCGCGAAGCAGGCGCTTTCGGGCAGAGCGGGGCAAGCGTGCGATGCCGAACTCGATTTCTGCAAGAACCGGTTGCGGGAGAACCACGTCGCGTCGTGATTGGCTTTTGAGGCGGGATACGAAAGCGGTTTCGCCCCGCATGAGGGCTGAAACCGCGTTGGTGTCGAGCACGTACATCACCGGGAAGTCGCTTTGCGTTTCCGCTTGGTGCGGGGTGGGGTGAGGTCGATGGGGGACTTGCTCTTGCGGCGCTGGACGATGTTGCGCCCGAGGTCGTCCACCGCGCCGGCTAGGCCGGGGCTCGACTGCTCGAGCGCCGCTATGAAACCTGGCGACCAGGACTCGGGGTCTTGAAGAACGCTCCGCAGGGTGTCGACGATGAAGCGATTTCGACTGACCCGCAGGGCCTGGGCGCGCTGATCGACCATCGAGAGGAGGTCGTCGGGGAGGTGGAGGCTGGTGGGCATGAGTATAAATATATTTATATTTTCAACAACGTCAACTGCTGGGGAGCAGCGGTCGGTCGTGAGATTACGACCCTGCGGGTCGACATTTGCACTGCAACGTCGCCACGCGTCTGCTGGGCCGGTTTCGCGGCCGGAGCGCCTCAAGCCATCGAATTCAAGGACCAGTCGTACCGGTGGTAGTCCAATGCGTATCCAGCCTCGAACCCAGCTTCCAAGGCCGCCCGCTGCTCATCGCGCGCATACTTCAGCAAGAAGATCCTCACGCCTTGGATACGCCCGAAGTCGTCTTGGTAGTACCGGAACGTGATCGGGACTCGAACTACGCGCAGGGCGTCATCGACCTCGACGTCCGAGGCCACGTAGTTGAGCGACGCGAGGTCGAGCTGCTCGTCGAGCTTCGAGGCTTCGTAGAAAGCGACCGGCGGGCAGCTCGTCGATGCACAGACGAGGGCCGCGTGAATTCGCGGGTCCACGTGGGAAGGGCAGAGCCCGAGCCTGGGGTCGTCATCGCCGAACAGCCGGGTACCAGTCGCTGGGTGCGGAGCGTTGCGACGCAGGACGCCGTTTTCGATTTCGTCGAGGGTGAGCACAAAGTCGCCAACCCGATACGCGACGACGCCAAAGAAAGACGGAATCTCCATCACGGATTCTCGGATGCCCAGCGCGAGGACGCCGTGGATGGCGAGCACGTTGTAGAGATTGATCCAAAACGCGATCCGCGAGTCGTCATCGCCGATATCCCCGGCGTCGATGGCCTGCAGCAGGCCGCTGGTGGCCTTCATCTCCGCGAACGTCGGTGACCCGCCCAGCTT
>JABDJF010000244.1 GCA_013002645.1 Myxococcales bacterium | reverse complement strand
CCTTGGAGGAGGTCGAAATGGCGACTGCAAAAAAACGACGAACAAGAAAGACCGCAAAGAGGCGGCCAGCAAAGAAGCGCACGACTAAGAGGCGCACCACGAAGAAGCGTGCGACGAAGAAGCGCGCAACCAAGAAGCGCGCAACGAAGAAGCGCGCAACAAAGAAGCGCGCAACAAAGAAGCGAGCGACTAAGAAGCGAGCCACGAAGAAGCGCGCCACGAAGAAGCGTGCGACGAAGAAGCGCGCAACGAAGAAGCGCGCAACGAAGAAGCGCGCAACAAAGAAGCGTGCAACTAAGAAGCGCGCAACCAAGAAGCGGCGAGCCACGAAGAAGCGCGCCACGAAGAAGCGTGCAACTAAGAAGCGCGCCACGAAGAAGCGTGCAACTAAGAAGCGCGCCACGAAGAAGCGTGCAACCAAGAGGCGCGCAACCAAAAAGCGCACGGCTCGCAAGAAGAAATAACCTTCTAGGCGGTAGACCTTCGGGTCGACCGAGGGGTCACCTCTGGTGGCCCCTGGCCTAAGGCCCTGCTTTTTCGGGGCCTTCGCGCAGTCTGTCGTGGCGATCCCTCTTTCTTATCGGGGGGTGTTCGTCTGCTGACGCCCTGGCTCACGAGCTGGGGCGTTAGCTATTTAATCGGCTGACTTCTGTTCGTTCTCGAGGAGCCGTTGCAACCGTTTGGCTTCCACACGAACGGCGATCACCTTCTCACTCCCAAGCGTGACCGAGCCGACCGCGCTGCCTTTGCGTTTGTGCACGAAGCGCCGAGGCGTGTAGAGCACGTCGACGATCATCTCGCCGCGAAGGTCGCTGAAGTGAGCGGCCAAGGTTGCGGCGTCGACGAGTGTCTCCGCTGAGCAAGACTGTCCCTTGCTGAGAGGAACGACGACATGCGCTCCTGTCACGCCCCGTGCATGGAGCCAGAGGTCGTGCGGCCGTGCGACACGAAGCGTGAGGCGGTCGTTGTCGGCGGCGCCTCGTCCGACCAGCACGGCAGACGCGTCGCCGCTCCGGAACTCCCTGTACGGGAGGCGCACGCCGGCCTGTCGCCTTTTGCGCACTCGCTCCACGGGGGCCGTGGTCGAAACGCCTAGCGCTTCGAGCCTGGCGATGAGCTCCCCGGCGGGGCAGTCGGGAAGCGCGCCGCTGACTCGATGGAGCTCGGCGATTTCCTTTTCCACGGAGGCCAAGCGATTCGGCGCGACGTCCAAGCCTCGCTTGAGGCGTTTGGACTTCTTGAAGAGCTCCTGGGCGGTCTCGGTCGGGCTCTTGCGTGGGTCCAGCTCGATCCGAATCGACCGGGGCTCCGGGTCCCAGCTCTCGGTCTCGAATGAGCGCGCATTGGTCGGGATTTCCGAGAGATGCGCAAGGATCAGGCTTGCCCTTTCGTGCAGTTCATCCGCCGTCGCTGCCCGTTCGAGGTCGCCGAGGATCGCGTCGCGCTTCTTGACCAGACGCTTGAGGTGCCGCAGCAGGAGTCTTTGGAGCTGTTCTCTGCGCAACGATCGATGGGCGTCGACCGCCGCCGTGCCCCCGTCGCGAAGCTCGCCGGGGCTCCGTGATTCGAGATGGCCGTCTTCGGCCGGGGCCATCGCCGCCGCGCCCGGGGAGCGAAGGACCACCGAGCCATCGGTTTCGCAGAGCCACCATGCGCCGTAGGGTTTACTCGGTGCCGCGATTAGGAAGCGCGCCACGCCGGCTCGAGTCAACGAGAGACGCGCCGCCCGCCGGCTCGTCTCCACGGCGTCGATCCGAGCACCTTCGAGATGCCGACGGAGTTGGGTCAGCGAGGGGCTGGCACTCGCGCCGCGTGGTCGTGCGTCCACGATGCCGAGCCGGAGGGCCCCAGGAAGCGTGACGAGGACCAAGACTTCGTTGCTGCCGTCCGCTCGGATGGAAAGACTCAGAAGCCCGGGCTCCGGTTGATCAATGCGCGCGATCTTCGCATTCCACGGGTTCACTCTCGGCCTTCGGACAGCGCTTGGAGCAAGCGGGCTTCTCGAAACGATTGAGGGGATTCGATTGTAACGTATGCGCGCGCCGCGCCCGCGCCTTGGAGCTTGTCGTAAACGTCCTGCAGCTGCGCGTATGAGAACGACCGGCGCAAGCCTTCGGCGACCAGGGTCGCGTAAGCGACGTCGACGCTCGGGGCCGGATCAGCGATGGCGTCGATGCCGCCGAGCACCGAAAGCCTAGGCGCCATGGCTTGCACGGCCTCCTGCTCCCAAAGACCCGTCGGCTTCCAAGCGACGATGCGACCCTTCGTTCGTGGGATCCGGGCGAAGTAGGCTCGGAGCCGCTGCCGATCGCGCGCCCCGGTCGTGACTGCGGCGCTGGTGGCGATGACAACCATGGAAGCCTCCAGCGCATCCGCGGCCTCCGAAAGCCATT
>JABDJF010000239.1 GCA_013002645.1 Myxococcales bacterium | reverse complement strand
ACCCAGGGCGGATTCGGGGGCCGCGGCCCGAATTGGTACGAAAAACCAACGCTGCCGGTCGTCGGGATCTTCGTCGAACGCGGGAGAAAGAAGTCCCCAACCACGATGTTCCCGTCCGCATCCGGCGTGACGTTGCCCTTTGTCCCAACCCCGGTTGAAATCGTCGGAAAAACCGAGGCGCCGAGGCTCCAGCGCTGGTGGTGAGGCCGGAACATCAGTCCGACCTCTGCACCGAGCCCCAAGGTCGTATACACGTCGCCGTCGCTCACGAAGCGCTTCGATTGAAACGCGCGCTGACGCAGGATGCGCAGGCCTCCGCCAAGGATGAGTTGCCCATCGAAGAACCCGTATCCTGCCTGGATGTGAAAGGTCGTGAAGCGCAAGCGCAAAGTCTATTGCTCCATCGTCACAGGATTGACGACGCCCTTGAGCCTGACGAACTGCGAATCGATTGTGAGGCCGATTCCGAGATTCCACATCTGGAAGTAGGCGCCGGGGATCAGAAAAAAGGTGTCGTTCGAAACGGCTCCGGTGTCCCCAACCACTTGACCGCTGTTGTAGAAGTCACCGGACTGAAGCGGAAACGTGAAACCGAACGCCAACCAGTAGTCGTACCAATCGGGCCATTGGGGACCACGGTAAGCAACCGCGGCTGGGTTCTGCAGTCCGCCCTCCACTCCTTGCGCCACCGACGTCGCCGCGCCTGAAAGGCCGATGACGCGTGACGTGCTGATCACCACGCCTCGAGTGAGATCGACCGTATAGTCCGACGTGGTGATCGGACTGCCGTCGGGCCCGAGCTGGCCCATCGCGGGCGCCGGCCCCGAAGCCAACGCAAACAAAATCAGGCAGCGCGACGCGATCTTCGTCCAGGGTTTCTTAGTCACAGACCTGGTGTCCGAGACTACACGCGGATCACGCGCGGCTCACTACCGAATCGTCTCGATGCCTGATTGCGTTGCACCTTGGATGGCGCCTTGGTCTTCCGGGTCGAGGTTCTCGCCGGCTCGAATCTTCTTTTGACGCTCCAGCTCCTGAACCTCCTTCTCGACCTCTTTGGCGCGCTCTTCAGCGTCTTTGACCTCTTGCTTGGCTTCGATGGCGCGCTGCTTCGCAGCCTTGAGCTCGGGATCCGTCTCTTCTTCCATGTCGGCTGCCTTCGCCTCTCGCTCGGCATCCTCTTCGGCCTCGATCTCCTCCCTGCTCTTCTTCTCCTTGATCGAGGTCTTCACCACGTCCGCGGTCTGACCGATGTCGCCGCCGACGGAGATGATCAAAATGCGCTCTTTGACCGGCACGCGGAGGAAGTTGCGGTCGTTCTCGAAGGCTTCGTTGCGGAAGTCGAGGCCATTGGCGGTGCCCTTGCCAAAGAGAACCGACACGCCCGCAGAGAGCCCTTTTCCGTTCTTGGCGCCGCCCACGGAGGCACTGAAACCGTACCGATCGATCTTGGGCGGCCGAATGAAGTCTCCGGTATCCGAGGCGTCGGGCGCGCTGCTGTTGTCGGTGAGGAAGCCGAATCGGGTGAACAGGAACTTCGTGATCTGGATCTCCGAGCCGAATGAGACGTTCCAGGTGAAGTCCCGCTTGGTCGAGTCCGCCAGCAGAATGCCCGAAGTGTTGGCCCGACCCTCGAGCTGCGGGATATCGGGCGCGATGGAGCCGCCTGGGACCCGACCGACGAATTGCACATCCGCTGCCACGACTACCCTGTCCGAGATCACATACGAGACGCCAAAGCGAAGCTCCCAGGGAATCGGCGAACGAGCACCGCGTTCGATATTGGCGAAGATCGAGTCGGAGAGACCCGGGTCGACCGACGCATTGCTCGACACCACGTCGGTCAGCTCGAATCTCAAATTGGACTTGCCGCCTACATTGAGACCGGGGGGTTGAAACATCAGTCCCACGCGCCATCGCTTGCCGATGAGATTGAGAAGACCGATCCGAAGGCTCAGGTCCCATGAGTTCATCCTGAAGACGGAATTGCGGCTGATCTGTGACGCGTCGAACACGCAAAACGGGATCGTTGGGCTCGTGGGACAGGGGCTGCCCCCGCTTGGGTCCTGTGTTCCGCCGAGCGTGAGCGAGGCCGTTTCCACGTGCTCGACGACGCGGTTGCGGGCGAGCAGGGTGATGCCCCAGGAGAAATTGCGAGTGGGCCGATGCCCGATGGCTGCCGCGAAGTAGCTGGCGCGATCGTCTTGGTAGAACTGAAGGCTGTTCGTCCGCAGGAACTCGTCTTGGAAGTTGATGTCGCCGCCGAGCGAAACGTTGTAGAGAACGAACGCAGAGATCGCGATCTGAAGTGGCTTGCGGTTGTCGAGCTCCTCTTTGCGCTTGCCCACGGCAAAGGCCGCGACCGCAAATCCCGGAAGGTTCGGGTTCGATTTGAGGTTGAAGTCCTCGACTTGGTCTTCGCCGCCGGGGCCGTCTGGGCCGTCGGAGACGAGCGCGCCCGTTAATTTGAGCGTCCGGCGCTGAATCAGAGACAGGCTGCCCTGCAGCAGCTTGGGCTCGAGCAATGGAAGGCCGGCGGGGTTGTACCAGATGGCTGCACCGTCCGCGGCATAAGCCGTGAAGGCGCCGGCCATGCCGCGGGAGCGTTCGCCGAGCTGGAGCGTCTGATAGTGCGTCGAGTCCGCCTGAGCGCCTGCGGAGCTCGGACCGAGCTGAGGCGCAAAAAATGCGGCAAGAACCCCGAGGCAGACCGACCTAGCGACGCCACCACGCATGGCGCGGACTCTATCCCAAAGCATGGTTCCTGTCCGCATCAAAGGACCGGCCCAGCGCAAATACACAGCGCTAGGGCGTGTACCAGATCGGCGAGCTGTACGCGCGTTCTTGAATCACCGGAGGGTGGCCTGTGTCTCCCGGGTCCATTCCCAGGGCGACCGCATCTGCGAGGGTATGCCTCGCCGTGGGAATTTGAATCACGCGAAGATAGTAGAACGCCCTGTGCGTCCGATCGAAATCAGGATCTTCCCAATAGGCGGACAGCGATGGCGCGCCAGCGATGTTGGCGTAGTTGCCGGTCCCGAGGTTCACCGTGCTTTTTAGTGGCAACGCGCGGCCTTGCTCGTCGTACTGGCGAACACCGGCCAAAACGACATCGTAGACTTTCTCATGGGCTTGGCCATCGGCATCGACCCAGCCCTTGACGATCTGCATCCGGTCGAGGTTCGCTCCCTTCGGGTCTCTGACGGCGTACATCAGGAACTTCGGCGCTTCCCCGCCGGGCGCCTTGGTCAGGTCGCTCCCCATCGGGTGCCCGTAGGTGTAACCGATGTTAACCATATCGGCGCGCGCCCCATTCTTAGTTTTGAAATGCCAGCCACCGAAGAAGCGAACCCGGATGCGGGGCCCGGTCGTGGCGTAGACCTCTTTGCGCTTGAACGCCGCAAACAGGGCCGTACGCGTGTTCTCCTCGGCCCAGACCGCGGCAAGGCCCGATGCGCTCATGTCGGCGCCCTTCATGTCGGCAGCGATGGGGATGAACGTGCTCTCCGGGGTCGAGTCCATCCCGGACTTCCCCCAGAAATTGAGCTCCTCGGCAGACGAAAGCCCGGTGTGGGAGTCGGTCGAGCCGACCATGCCGAACTTGTACGGGTTGGCGCCGACTTTGGCGTCGATCTGAAGGCCACGTTGAAGGGCTGAGCGGACGTAGTCGCCCTCGTCGGCGTCGGCTTGCCCGCCCCGAACCTCGAGCAAATGAGCATACGTCTCGAAGCCCGCCAGCTCGTCGTTGGGAGAGAGCTTCGGGTGCGTCTCCGAAACGCCGGTGATCTGCGTCACCTCGACCACGGGCTCCCAGCGCATTCGCATCCGCGCGTACGCCGCGGTGATCGGCCGCCCTTTGCTATCGACCTCGTCGAACATCATCCCGCCGCTGCGGTTCGACTTGTGGGGAATCGCAACGAAGTCGGTACCGACCCGCTCGCTCGTCTCTGCGAGCCATGCCCAAAGCTCTTCGGGCTTGTCGCCGTCAAACGAGCTGAACGGCAAGAGCTGGCGAGCCTTCTCCTCCCCGTCCGACATGAAAACGACGCGGTGGAGGTTCTTTCCACCAGGTGTCGAGGTCCACTCCCAGCCGATGAACGAAGTGAACGAGCACGGCGCGTCGTGACGGCTCGCTGCGGCGATGATGTCGCCCCATGCCGCCTGTTTGATGCTGTCTTTGTCGAAATCAGCGATCGGGCGTTTGCGGTTGATCGCCGCGCCGAACTCGTG
>JABDJF010000227.1 GCA_013002645.1 Myxococcales bacterium | reverse complement strand
CGAGATCCGCAGCAGCATCGACTTGCAGGAGCTCACGGGGGAGGACGCGTCGACGCGCGGGCTTCGCCTGATCGGGTTCATTCCGGAAGCGTCGGAGAGCCTCACCGCGACGCAGACGGAGTTCCGGATCAACCAGATCGCGGCCTATTACAGCTCCGGCAACGACATGATCACCGTGGTCGATCGCGACTACGAGGAAGTCAACGCCCAGGCGCTCTTGGCGCACGAGTTCACCCATGCCATTCAAGAGCGTCAGTTCGGGTTTGCTGGAGTCTGGGCCGGGGTGAACAGTGAGGACACCATGCTGGGCGCCCGCAGCGTGATCGAGGGCGATGCGCAGCACACCGAGGCTGCCTGGGTTTACGAAAAACTCGGCTATCTCCCCGAGGAGATCGACTGGGACGCAATCCACGACGATTACAAGGAATGGGTGGAGGAAGGCGTGGCGGATGCCGAGACGGCGCTCGTCGATACCGCGTCGCTCTTTCCGTATGCTTACGGCTTCGCCTTCATGAGCGAGGCTACGCTCACCAACGGCCTGGGCGCGCGCGGGCTGGCGTTTGGAGCGCCACCGAGCTCGGCGCTCGAGGTGATGTCTGCTCCGTTCGGCGTGGCACCCATGTTCGACTTCCCCAACGTCGCGCATCCTTCGCCCGTCGAAGGTCACATGCAGGAGGTCCAGGATCGCATGGGCGCCTGGTACGTCTATGGCTTCCTACGGCGCAATGGGGTGACCGAAGAAGAGGCTTGGACGACGGCGCTGAGCTGGCGTGGTGACGAGCTTGCCGTGTACGACACCGGCTCGGAGGTTGCGGCGGTGTGGAGAGTTCGCTTCGAGGAATCGGCGAGCCTGGTCCGCGACGCCATCAATGCCGAGGCCGAGGGCCGTACACAGACGGCGGTCCTCTTCGAGGAAGACGTGTTCGTGCTTGCAGCCGAGAGTGACCAAGCGCTGCTTGCCTGGGCGGATCGGCCGCTCGATACGATGACGGCCGCGCTGGTCCTGAAAGACGGGCGGCGCCAGGGAGGCGTGTCGGTTGGCACCTGCATGAAATCACTGGACTTTAAGCTCCCGAACCCACCTCCGCTGTTGCACTAGCAATAAATTGTGGCTATTCTTGCTCTTGAAAGGAGCTGGAGTGTCCGTCGCCGTATCGACCGTCCCCGACGAAGCCAGCGTGGTGAGCAAGGCCTTGCTGCGCGCCGCCGAGGCGCTCGGGCTTTCGTCTGCGGACTTGGCCGAGATCATCGGGGCGAGCGAGTCGACCTTGTCGCGCATTCGCAATCACAAGCGCGGCCCGATTCCGCTCGGCAGCAAGGAGGGTGAGCTTGCGCTCTTGTTCCTGCGCGCGTTCCGGAGCCTCGATGCCTTGGTGGGCGGCAACGAAGCGCACGCGAAGGCCTGGCTCCGCGCCGAGAATCGTCACGTAGGGGGCGTTCCGCTCGGGCGCATGAAAAAGATCGAGGGGCTGGTCGATGTCGCCGAGTATCTGGACGCGATGCGCGGAACGATTTGAGCCGCAGCGGCTCGCCGGGCCCTCCTGGCGCGCGGTCGAATCTCAGCACGTGACCTCGACGCGCAAGCTGGTCGACTCCGATGACGAACAGCAGGTTCTCGAAGCGCTGATCGATACGGCGAAACCGCCTTGGCCGTTGGGGCGCCGCTTCATCGGACTTCACTATCTTCTCGCAACGCCGTTTCGCCATCCGCCGCTTCGCTACGGCTCGCGCTTTGGCACGCGTCGCGAGCGCGGAATCTTCTACTGTGCCGAAGCGCAGTCGACCGTATTTGCGGAGAAGGCGTATTACGTCTTGTTGTTTCTGGAAGGAACCGACGCGGACATCGAGCCTTTGACGCGGCCGCTGACGGTTTTTCAAGTGCGCGTCTCGACGAAGAAAGGCGCGGACCTGACCCGCCCGCCGTTTGACGCGTTTACCGAACGGATTTCGTCGCCGAGCAGCTATGTTGATTCGCAGCCGCTTGGTGCGGCGATGCGCAACGCGGGGGTCGCCGCGTTTCGGTTCGAGTCGGCGCGCGATCCGGCGGGCGGGGCGAATCTAGGGCTGATCGAGCCGGTGTTCAGCACCAAGCATCCGCTCCACGCCGAGCAGTGGATCTGCACGGCGACCCGCGCGCGGGTCGAGCTCCATCCGGGGCCCGCTGTGATGCAGTCGAGAACCAGCTTTGTGCGTGAAACGTTCGAAGTGGACGGGCGGCTGCCGAGCCCGGGCGTCGAGGCCTGAGCCGCTACAAATCGCGTTCGTGAAGGATGGGGCTGGTCTGAATGATGGCCCCCACTGTGAGGACCCAGCTGTCGGCGACAGGAACGGTGTTGGTTCCGCTCGGCGGGTTCACGTAGACGAATGGATTCCAGCCGAATCGCGCGAACACGTCGATCATGACGATGTTCTTCATGACATGGGTGTAGCCGCCGCCGATTCCAAGGGGCACGAAGACTTGGTTGCGGTCGACTGGGAAGGCGAGGCTCGAGTCGCGGTAGCTTCCCCCGGTCAGATTTCGTGCAACGTTTTGAAACGAGATGCCGCTGTCGCCAAAGATGAAGCCCGACGGGGTGATGTTGTACGTGGCCTTCAAGGGGACTTCGGCGTTGAGGCCGGCGCCGTTCGTCAATAGGACGAGCTCGGCACCGGTGTCGATGGTGAAGACGTCGCGGACACGCAGTCGCATCGGGAGACCGAGCGTTACGGTGAGGTTCGTCCAGGTCGGCAGCAAGAGGACGAAGTCGAAGGCCATCTCGAAGTAGCGTTTGCGCAGGAAGCTGTATCGGACGTAGAGCGGCATGTCCCCGAAGGTTCCACGCGGCGCGACGACGATCGGAAACATCGCCTGGCCGGTGGTGGCTGGGGTCGAGCCGAGTCGGTAGTTGCTCACGCCGACTTCCAGATTGTCGAAGATCGCGAACGCGGCGCCGAAGTCGATCGAGACGAGCGGCGCGCCGGTTGCTTTGCCGGAGGTGTTGTTCGGGACGGCCCGCTTGACACCGACGAGCATGGTTCCGCGGATCATGAACTTGTTCATGGTGAGCGGGCGCGACGCGTAGGCTTTGGGGTACCGCCAGCCGGGCGCCGCCGTTTCGGTGATCGCGTCGCCGCCGCTGGTCGCTTCGATGAGCGGCTCGGGTTCGGCGGGCGGGGGGGCGTTTTCGGCCTTCTCTTCAGCGTTCTCTTGGGCCTTGGCGCCGGTCGCAGCCAATCCGAACAGGAGGGCGAACCCAAACCATCGCGCGCGAATCATTGAGGCCGGAGGCTAGCATCGTTGACGCCGCGAATGCAGCGGGCTACCAATAGCCGCCGCCGCGTTCGCTGATGCGGCAATCACGGAGGATTTGATGCGATTGAATGTCTTAATTTTGGCTTTGGGTACGCTCGCCACGCTGTCTGGCTGTGGGAGTGACAGCGCGAGTGGCACGACCGGTTCCGGTTTTGAGGAGCTTTACGCCCAAGGGCTCAGCAAGTACGTCGGCGCGTTCGAGCCGGCGAACGCGCCCGAGGCGGTGGAAGGCGTCAAGACCCACGAGTTTGCGGTGCCTGGCGATCTCGAAGCCGAGCCACGCGGGCCGCTCTGCCTCCGGGGCACCGAGTACACCGTCGACACGCGGGAAGGCAGCTCCGATGAGCTCGTGATCTTCTTGCAGGGCGGCGGCGCTTGTTGGGAGGACTTCTGCGCGGCGTTTGAAGAGACGAACTCGCTTCCACCGTCCGGCATTCTCAACCCGGACCTCGCGGGCAATCCGGTGGCCGAATGGGATGTCCTCTACTTGCCGTATTGTGACGGCTCGTTGTTCGCCGGCGATGTGGATCGCATGCTGCCGGCCAGCGCGGTGGTCGAAGGCGGGCCCCCCGAAAGCATGGGTTACCAACGCGGCCTCCAAAACCTCACCGCGGCGCTCGATGTCGGCCTTGCAGAGTTCCCCAATCCGAGCCGAATTCTCTTGACGGGCGTTAGCGGGGGAGCCTTCGGGACCATCGCCGCACTTCCTCTGGTGCGTTTCTACTACCCGGAAACTGAAATCTTGGTGTTCAATGACTCCGGCGTTGGCGTCGCGAAAGACGGCAACCCCGACTTCATCAACGAAACGCTCCTCGCCGGCTGGAATGCGTCGTCGCTCGTGCCCGAATCCTGCACCGACTGCACCAGCAACGGGCATGCGACTCGCCTGATCGAGTGGCAGCTCGCCGAGGACGACAACTTCACGATGAGCGCGCTGAGCTTCAGTCAGGACGCCGTCATTTCGTTCACGTTCCTGATGGTCACCCCGACCAACTTCACGAGTTGGCTCTTGGCGGAAACCGAGCGGACGACCAACTTGTTCGAGGACCGTTACAAGCGGTTCATCCCCAACGGCGCAGCGCACACGACCTTACTTCGTGAATTGTCGGAAGGCGGTGACGGAATTCAGATCGGCGCCCTCGACACCGAAGTCGCCGGCGTCAGCGTCCTCGACTGGTTCACCGCCATGATCGACGGGACCGAGGCCTGGGATGACCTGGTCGACGAAGGCCTCGAATAGACGACAAAAAGGGCGCCAGATGCCGAACCGCTTTAGGCGTTGACCCTCGGCTCACCTTCCTGCAAAATAGAACACGTTCTATTTCTACTCTCGAGCTCTCAGAAAAGGGGACTGTCCCCTTTCTCGCGGGGCTAATTTTCGGGTGTTTGCATGAAGACTGAGATTTGTGAGCGGCTGGGGATCGAGTTCCCCATCTTTGCGTTCAGCCACTGCCGCGACGTCGTGGCGGCCGTGAGCAGGGCCGGTGGGCTCGGGGTGCTGGGCGCCGTGGCCTACAGCCCGGAGCAGCTCGAGCTCGAGCTGAAGTGGATCGACGAGCACGTCGATGGCAAGCCTTACGGCGTCGATACGGTGATCCCCGCCAAGTACATCGGCAAAGATCAGGGCGACATCGGCAAAGAGCAGCTCGACCAGATGATCACGCCTGCGCACCGCAAGTGGATCAACGACTTGCTCAATCGCAACGGGGTGCCTCCGCTCCCCGATGACGTCCAAGAGATCGAAGGCCTGCTCGGCTGGTCGGCCTCGGGCGGGCGCGCCCATTTCGACGTGGCGATGAAGCACCCGATCGCGCTCATCGCAAACGCGCTTGGGCCACCCCCCGAAGACATCATCAGCCAGGCGCACGACAAAGGCGTTTTGGTGGCGGCGCTCTGCGGTACCGTTCGGCAGTCGATCAAGCAGAAGACCGCGGGCGTCGATATCGTGATCGCGTCAGGGTTCGAGGCGGGCGGCCACACCGGCGAAATCGGCACGATGGTCCTGTTGCCGCAGGTCGTCGATGCGGTGGCGCCGACCCCTGTGCTGGCGGCGGGCGGCATCGGGTCGGGCCGTCAGATGGCAGCTGCGATGGCGATGGGCGCCGCGGGCGTTTGGACCGGCTCGATATGGCTCTCGACCGAGGAATCCGACTCGATTCCTTCGCTCGTCGACAAGCTGCTCGTCGCGGATTCGACCGAAACCGTCCGGTCGCGCTGCATCAGCGGCAAGCCAGCCCGACAGCTCAAGACGGCCTACACGCGCGCCTGGGACGACGACCCGGACTGCCCCGGCTACTTGCCGATGCCGCTTCAGTTCATGGCGACGGCCGAGGCGACCCAGCGCATCACGCGTTTCGCGCAGACCGGCGCGGAAGGTTCGGACACGCTGCTCGGCACGCCAGTGGGGCAGGTGGTGGGCCAGATGAACACGCGCAAGCCTGCGCGGCAGGTCATCGAAGAAATGGTCAGCGAATACATCGACGCGGTCGAACGGGTGTCGAGCCTGCTCGAGGATTCCGACTAGACGCCCACCGCTATTGGCACTGGCGCTTCAGGTCCCTGGCCCGACTGGCGTACTTGCCGCTCCGGTTGGACTCCAGGTAGCGGGTCGCCATCTCGCAGCCTTCTTCGGTCGGGCCGAGCAGAACCGCGAGTCGACCCGCGGCAACCGGCATGGACAACTTCGCGTTGGCGGCCTTTCGAAGCGGCGCCTCTGGCGAGCGCTCGCGGTCTTCTTCGATATCGGCGCGCAGCAGGTGGACGTCCGCGTCGTCCGGCATGATCTGGAGAGCCTGCCCTGCATACCGGACCGCCAGGCCCCGTTTTTCGTCGGCGAGCGCGAGCCGGGCTCGGACGACCAACTCCCAGACCTGGACCTGCGGGCTGGCCGTCAGGCGATTTCCCTCTGCGTCGACGGCTTCGAGCGCGCGTTCGAGCGAGTTTTCGGCGCCGAGCTTCCGGCGGCCGTAGAGCTGTGCGAGGGCCAAGGCCGTGTCGGCGAGACGTGGGTCCGCGCCGTTCCGCCTAGCCTGTTGAAAATAGGTCCCGGCACGGACGTAGTCTTCCGCCTGGAGCGCGACACGCGCACCTGCGAGACGGAGCGCCACGTTCTTCGGGTGACGGCTGATCGCGTTTCGCATCGTCGACATGCCACGTTGCCCGGCGCCCGTGAGCACCAGATAGCGAACGCGCTGCTCGTCAGCGCGGAGGTCGCGGACTTTGGCATCGTCCATTTGCTTGATGATCTCTGCGGCGCGGTCGAAGCTCCCCGTGTCGATCAAGAGGGTTGCAAAGCCAGACAAGGCACGCGGCTGAGCGGGATCGAGCGCAAGCGCCTTCTCGTAGGCTGCCTGGGCGTCGTCGTTGGAGCCAACCTCACGGGTGGCGTCGCCTCGAAGCGCGTACAGGCTTGCGTCGCCCGGGCTCAGCTCCACGGCGCGGTCGAGCTCGGCCACCGCGTTTGCGGCGTCGCCCTTGGCCAACAGAACCCGCGCGTGACTTCCGTGCGCCCAACCTTCGCCGTCGAACGCGGCAAGCGCGGCCGACGTCACCTTCTCGGCTTCGGAAAGCCGGCCGGCATCGAGATAGGCCTGGGACGCCGTGTCGACCAAGCCGAGATGATTGGGCGCGGCGGCGAGCCCCGCTTCGAGCACCGCGATCGCCTCTTCGCTGCTGCCATCCTCGACGAGCGAGCTGGCAAGCCCGTTGGAGGCCGCGACGCCCCATTGCGAATCGCTGGCGGCCTGCTTGTAGAGCGCGGTGGCCCGGCTGCGCTCGGCGGCGCGCGGGGAGTCACTCAGCAGCTCGGCGATGACCAGTGCACGAAACGCCGGCTGGGCCTCTTTTTCCGGCCCAAAACCCGCTCCGCTCAGGGTGGCGAGCCCGGCGCGCCGGTCGCCTGTCTGTGCGTACCACCAGGCGATCACGTGCGCGCGGGTGGATAGGTCTGCGGACGGGCCGCTCGAGAGTCGCTTGAGCACTTCCTTTGCGTCGCTCGTGCGTCCGAGCGCGAGCAGGAGCCGAGCGGTTCCGACGATCAAAGTTTCATCGGCGAGAAGCTTGGGTTTGGCGGCAGCACGGGCATGCTCGAACGCCGCACCGACGGCGCCTTGCCGGTAGGCGAGCACGCCCTCGATCAACTCCGCCCAAGCCTTGTGGAGCGCCGACGCGTCTGAATCGGAGCGCACCTCCTCGACCAGGCCGAGCGCCTCGCTGGCATTGTCCTGGAGCAGGCCGACGATCTGCGCGCGGACGATCTTCGTTGCGGCGGTTTGTGTGTTTGCGCCGTCCAGTGTTGCGAGCGCCGCTTCAGGGTTTTCGGTGCGTGCCTTGATTCGCGCGAGCAGCGCAAGGGGCTCCGGTGCGCCCGGCCGCGCGTCGACGACCTGTTCGGCGTCCGGAAGCGCCTGCCTCCATTGACCGCGCGCGATGGCGGTCCAGGCGCGTCCGAGCAGGAACGCATCGGCTTGATCTGAATACTTTGCCGGCCTCTCGGCTTCGGCATGGGCGGCGCGCGGGTCTCCTTCTGCAAGGAACGCGTAGATTCGGGCGATTCGCTGGTCGGGATCGTTCTGCTGCGCCGACTCCGCGAGAAGCGCTTCGGCTCGCGTTAGCTTGTCGAGATCTCCGCCTAGGCCCGCAGTCGCGAGGAGCCGCGCTCGCACCGAGCCGTTTGGATCGTCACGGAGAAGCGACAGCGCGCCGTCGATGACATCCGGGCTCGCGTCGTTGATGACCTCGTCGAGAGACGACGCCAAACGCGCTTCGTGAATCCAACCGAGGACCGTGTGCACGATGAAAAAGAAGATCAGCGCAGCGATTCCTGCGGCGATGAAACGCCGGATGCGTCGCTTGAGCGCCTCGGCCGGCGGCAAGACGATCTTGTTGACCGGCGCAATCGACGGTGTGCCGTGCTCGACCTTGAACAGGTCCGACGGTTCCTTACGCGAGCTCGAATCCTTGTCGGCCACCTTACATCCCTCCCCGATGGTGTGCGCCCCTGGTCGCCCATTGTCGCGCCAATCCGGGCGGGGACGCAAGTCTACGGGCTAGACGACGAACGGGATGATCGCGCGGCGGCTTTTTGGGTAGTCGCTGAAGTGCTCGCGGTACCAGCGATGGTTGGAAAAAGCCCGCGGAACGAGGTTCGTGGCGGTGAACCAGGCAAATATCCAAGCCGGCACGGTCCAGGCGGCGAGCGCGAATCCCGCCCATTCGATGATTTCGCCGAAGTAGTTGGGGCTCGATAGCCATCGGTAGAGGCCGCCTTGCGGGATTTTGTAGCCGCTTTCGCCTGGTTTTCGGAGGTTCAAGAGGATGGCGTCCGACTGCTGGTTGATGGCGTAGCCGGTCGCGAAGACGAGGATTCCGACGATGAAGCGCGGGTCGCCGAGCCAGTCGGTGCTCAACAGGTGCGGGGCCAGCTCCGTGATTGCGAAGGCGTTGGTCGAACCGTTGGCGGTATTGAAGCAGAACGCGAGCACGCCCGTGATGATGGGCTTTTGCTTGTGGCCTCCGCGCATCCTGAACGGGTAGATGAAGGACCGGTACACGTAGTGCAGCATGTAGAGGCCGAAGAGGATGAGCGGGACCGGCTTGAACGCGTTGTCCGACATGAAGTAGACGACCGCGAATGAAATCGGCGAGGGCGCTTCCATGAGGACCCAGAGGGCCCGCGAATTCACCGTGGGGCCCCATCCTGGCCGCAGGTGACGGCCGTAGGGCGCGGTGACGAACAGCAATAAAACGAAGCTCACGATGCCCAGAACGACGATCCCCAGCAAAGCCCAGGTGTAGAGGGGGTGGGCCTGAAGGGATTCGCTGAAGGCTTCGGTGATGGGCATCGGCTCTCGCGGGTCGTCTCGCTTCGACCTAGACTCGCCAGGTGGGCGCCAATTGGTTTATCGCGTTTCCGATCCGCGTGTGTAATTTGCGCCTGCGCCCGGCTCCGCCGGCCCGTGTGCGCCTGTTCGAGGCGCCGGACCTCCACGTTACATTGGGCTTTCTCGGCGCGGTGCAAGAGTCGGACGCGCGAAACGCCTGGGACCGGATCGGGGATTTCGACTCCTTTCGGGAGGTAACCGGGTCGTTCTCGGGCGTCGAACCGCTTGGGCATCCCCGAAAACCTTCGGCGCTCGCGGCGATCGTCGACACCGGGCGCGACGCGCTCAGCGAGATGATCGCCGAGGCCCGGGACCCCTTGTTGAAGGCAGCGGGGGCTCCCGAGGACAGTCGGCCGCCGCTTCCGCACATGACCCTGGCGCGAATTCAGCGCAGGGCGAAGGCCGCGGAGCGTCGGGAGGCGCTACGCTGGGCGCACGCGATCGACTTGCGCGAGGTCGTCTTCACGGCGCCGGCGGTCGCGCTCTACACCTGGGCCGCCGATCGCCAGGAGCGCCTCTTCCAGATCATCGAGCGGCACGACTTCGACTCCTGACCTGCGCCGGCGGGCACCCCATGGGGCGATGCACCCCGCAGATTTGTGTGCTGCCTCGCGCTGGGGCCGGCGTACCCTTGTCGGAACGTGGCATTTTTTTTGCGAATCGAGTTCAATGCAACTCGTAGGCAAATCGCGCGATGTGGAAGAAGGC
>JABDJF010000206.1 GCA_013002645.1 Myxococcales bacterium | reverse complement strand
ACAGCCGAAGCCGAGCTCGCGCGATGGACTCAGGAGCACAAGAGCCGACTTCCCATCGTGGCATTCGTTGCCGGTCGCTTCATGGACGAAATGCCAGGCATGAGCTTCGGCCATGCGGGGACGGTCGTGAACAAGAAAGTTGATTCACCCGCCGACAAAATGCGCCGAATGCGCGAAGCCGGGATTTCCGTTGCCGAGGAAATCGGCGACATCCCTAGCCTCGTCCGAGAGCGCATCGGAAACTGAGCGACAGAGGACTCATCATGGCCATGTTCATACGCGTAGATGTCGACGACAGCGTCGTCCAAAAATCCCCCGGCCTCGCGGACAAGCTCGTCGAAGTGTGCCCGGTCAAAATCTTCAAGCTCGGCTCTTCGCCGAACAGCGTCGAGGTGGTCGAAGCCAACGTCGACGAATGCACCCTCTGCGACCTCTGCACGCAGGCCTCCCCCGAAGGAGTCCGAGTCGTCAAGCTCTACGAATAGGGGGCACTCTCCACACCCCCTAACTCCCCGAAATCACAACGCTCCTGCGGCAAAGATCGCAGCGCGGAAAGCCTGATGATTTCGTCGTTGCGATCTTTGGCGGAGAAGCAGTGGGATCTCGGGGACTTGGGGACCCGGAGAGTGCCCCCTGGGCGTGGGCTTGCACAAGCTGGGTTTCGCGGTATCCGGCGCGTGGCGAATCGACCCACCGGACGAGCAATAGAATGAAAGATCTCAGCAAGTACCGAAACATCGGCATCTTCGCGCACGTGGACGCCGGCAAGACGACGCCCACGGAGCGCATCCTCAAGCTAACCGGTAAGATTCACAAGATCGGCGAAGTGCACGATGGCGCTGCAACCACCGATTTCATGGAGCAAGAGCAGGAGCGGGGCATCACGATCCAGTCCGCGGCGACGACTTGCTTTTGGGACGATCACCAGCTGAACATCATCGACACGCCAGGGCACGTCGACTTCACGATCGAGGTCTATCGCTCGCTCAAGGTGCTCGACGGCGGAGTTGGTGTGTTCTGCGGCTCCGGCGGCGTCGAGCCTCAGTCCGAGACCAACTGGCGTTACGCGAACGACTCCAAAGTCGCACGTCTGATTTTCGTCAACAAGCTCGATCGCTTGGGCGCGGACTTCTATCGCGTCGTCGACCAGATCGAAAACATCCTCGGCGCGAAGCCTCTCGTCATGGTGCTTCCCATCGGCACCGAAGCGGATTTCGTGGGTGTCGTCGATCTCCTGACCCGCGAGGCGTACGTCTGGGATGACTCCGGTCAGCCCGAAAAGTTCGAGATCCAGGAAGTCCCCGAGGACATGAAGGAGCTGGTGGAAAAATACCGTTTCGAGCTCATCGAAACCGCCGTCGAGCAGGACGATGACGCCATGGAGCACTACCTCGAGGGCAATGAACCCGAGCTCGAAACCATTAAGAAATGCATACGCACCGGTACGCGCGACCTCGCGTTCTTCCCAACTTTCTGTGGGTCTGCTTTCAAGAACAAGGGCATTCAGCAGGTGCTCAATGCGGTGGTCGACTACCTTCCCGATCCGACCGAGGTCCCGCCTCAGCCCGAAGTCGACCTCGAAGGTCACGAAACCGGCGATTTCGCACTCGTCGACCCGAGCCGGCCGGTGCGCGCGCTCGCATTCAAAATCATGGAAGACCGTTTCGGTGCGCTGACCTTCACCCGAATTTACTCGGGTACGATCAACAAGGGGGACACGCTGGTCAACACCTTCACCGGCAAAAACGAGCGCATCGGCCGCATGGTGGAGATGCACGCTGACGACCGAACGATCGTGGATTCGGCGCAGGCAGGCGACATCGTGGCCATGGTGGGCCTCAAGGACGTTCGTACCGGTCACACGCTTGCCGACCAGAAGCAACCAGCCACCCTCGAGCCGATGGTCTTCCCCGACCCCGTGATTTCGCTCGCGGTCAGCACCAAGGACAAGGCCAACAGTGAAAAGCTCAGTACGGCGCTCGGCAAAATGGTCGCCGAAGATCCTTCCTTTCACGTCGAGGTCGACCAAGAGTCCGGCGAGACCATTCTCAAGGGGATGGGCGAGCTGCACCTCGACATCAAGGTCGACATTCTCCGTCGCAGCCACGGGGTGGCGGTTGACGTAGGCGCGCCCCAGGTCGCCTACCGTGAGACGGTCACGCAAGCCATCAAGGACAGCTACACCCATAAGAAGCAGACCGGTGGCTCCGGCCAGTTCGCCAAGATCGAATACGGCATCGAGCCCACGGAGCCTGGCGAGGGGTTCCTCTTCGAATCCAAGATCGTGGGCGGCAAGATCCCAAAGGAATTCATCCCGGCCGTGGAGAAGGGCTTCAAGGTCATGATGGAGGAGGGTCCGCTGTGCGGGTTCCCGCTTCTCGATTTCAAAGTCACGCTCCAAGACGGCGCGTTCCATGCGGTCGATTCGTCGCAGATGGCGTTCGAGACCGCCGCCAGGGCGGCTTTCCGCCAGAGCATGCCCAAGGCGGGGCCGCAGCTCCTCGAGCCGATCATGAAGGTCGACGTCTTCGTGCCTGACGCCAACGTCGGCGATGTCATCGGAGACCTCAACCGCCGCCGCGGCATGGTGAACTCCCAGGAGAAGGGTCACACCAACGTCCGCATCAAGGCCGACGTCCCTCTCAGCGAGATGTTTGGCTACATCGGTGACCTTCGTTCCGCCACTTCCGGTCGCGGCCAGTTCTCGATGGAGTTCAAGAATTACGCGCCGGTCCCGCGCAACATCCTGGAGAAAGTTCAGGTCGAGGTCGCCGAGCGCAAGGCGGCGAAGAAGAAGTAGCCGAGGCCGCGCCTTTTCTCTTGGAATGTCGATCCGCGCCCGTGCCCCAATAGGGTCCATGGTACTAACGAGCCGTATGCAACTCCCGAGCTCCAGGGGTCTTTCGACGAGTGAGGAGGATCGCTCGTTCCTCCAACGGCGCGTCGCGCTATTCGGGCTGATGGTCGGAAGCTTGTACCTCTTCTTCTGGCTCTACCGAGTCTTGATGTTGCTCATCATGAATCAACGAGAGGGGTTTGGTGACCCTTCGCTGTGGTGGCATCTATCTGCCGTCGGGTTCTTCATCCTGCCCTGGTTCTTGCTCCGGCGGGGGAAGCGGAGTGCCCGTTTCATCCGGATGGTGGAGGGTACCGCGCTCAGCTTGGGCGTGTTCGCGACGGGCGTGATGGGGATCTACATCCCATTCGAGGCGCGACCTGACTTCATCATGTTGCTTGCGCTTTCGAACGTCATCATTGCGCGGGCGGTGTTCGTTCCATGCACGGGTCGTTGGACCCTGACTCTGGGCCTGATCGTCGGAGCGGTGCTCCTGGCCTCTGTCTACTATGGCTCCCTGGACGTGGACCTGCAGAAGCGCGGATCGTGGGCGACCGGCAGCTACTTCGGCATCGAGTGGTCCGCGATTTATCCCGAGCTCACCGATCAGAGCGCTCGGCGCCTAGCCGCCGCCATCACCACGGAGATCGCGATCTGGTGGGTCGTCACGATCGCGCTCAGCACGAGCGCTTCGGTGGTCATCTATGGGCTTCGCCGCAGAGTCCATGATGCCGAACAGCTCGGGCAGTACCGGCTCGAAGAGAAAATCGGCGAGGGAGGCATGGGCGCCGTTTATCGAGCGAGCCACGCATTTCTGCGGAGGCCAACCGCGGTTAAGCTCCTTCCTCCCGACAAGGCCGGGGCGGACAACCTGCGGCGATTCGAGCAAGAGGTGCAGCTCACCGCGAGCCTCACGCATCCGAACACGATCACCATTTTCGACTACGGCCACACGTCGGATGGAATCTTCTACTATGCGATGGAGCACATCGATGGGCTGACTCTGTCAGACCTCGTCTCACGATCAGGCGCGCAACCGGAAGGGCGTGTCATCGACTTGATGCGGCAAAGCGCATCGGCCTTGGTCGAGGCGCACGGCATCGGCTTGGTTCACCGCGACCTGAAGCCCGGCAACATCATGGTGCACCTGTTGCACCCGCACGGAGGGGCTGGTGATTTCGTCAAAGTACTGGACTTCGGTCTCGTCAAGCAGGTTCGGCAGGGAGGTGGCATCCACTTGACCAATGAGGCGAACCTGTCCGGGACTCCGCAATACATGGCGCCCGAGTCGATTACCGCGCCGGACGCGGTCGATGCTCGCGCCGACCTCTACGCGCTTGGCGCTGTCGCCTACTACCTGTTGACTGGCACGCACGTGTTTACCGGAAAAACCATCGTCGAGGTGTGCAGCCATCATCTGCACAGCACCCCGGAACCTTTGTCGTCGAGACTAGGCAAACCGATTGCGCCGGACCTCGAGCAGCTGGTCTTGGACTGCCTCGCAAAGGACCCGTCGGACCGGCCGCAGACCGCGTTCGAG
>JABDJF010000183.1 GCA_013002645.1 Myxococcales bacterium | reverse complement strand
TCTGTTGCACTTGGTCGACGACCGGTCGGCTGCGCTCGATCGGATTTTCAGGCTGCTCAAGCCTGGAGGGTTCTTTGTTTCGTCGACCGTTTGCCTTGGGGAGTCGTGGGTTCCTTATGGGGTGATCATCGGGGGCATGCGGCTGATTGGGAAAGCGCCGATGGTGAAGATCTTCGACAAGCGCACGCTCGAAGAGGAGATACGGCGAAGCGGGTTCGTGGAGGTTTCTCAGCCGGACGTGGGGGCCAAGGGGGACATTGCGTTCATCGTTGCGAGGAAGCCGTAGTGTTGGCGCGACTCACCGTGAGAGCGTGAACGGGTTGACCGACTCGATGTCGAGAGCGTCGACCTGGCGGACGTTGCGGGTGGCGAGGACGAGGCCGTGGACCTGGGCAGTGGCGGCGAGGAGACCGTCGACCGTGGGGATGGGCGTCGGCGCGCCCATCTTGCCCCAGGCGCGTGCGATGGGGAGCGTGACGGGGAGGATGCGATCGTCGAACTGGCTGCTGAGGTTCGAGAGCCAGCGGCGCAGGCGTGTGGCGGATTTGGGGTCGCGCTTGCGGATGCGCTCGATGCCGCGTTCGATTTCGCCGACGACCAGGACACTGAGGTAGAGGTCGCTTTCGTCTAGCGCCTCGAACCATCTGCGGACGGCCGTGTCGCAGCGGTCGCCCTTGCGAAGCTCGGAGACGACGTTGGTATCAAGGAGGTAGGCCATCGCTGCGGTCGACGTCGCGCTCGATCGCGAAGTCGGCATCGTCGCCGACGCCGGGCATGGCGAGCAGCGCTTCTTTAAAGGAACGGCTCGAGCGGCGCAGCAGCACCTGCCGAAGGATCGCCCGATGCTCGGCCTCGGCAGACACGCCGTTTTTCGCCGCGCGCACCTTCAGCGCACGGACGATGGAGTCTTCGAGCTCTCGGACGATGAGTTGGGCCATTTGCCGATTGATATCAGTGATATCACTTGGAGTTTCGTTGTCAATGCTCACTCCCTGTCATCGGTCGGTGCGGAGCAGGGTTGCGTGCGTCAGGATGTCTGCGGGCGCGCGGTGTTGATTGCTGGGATGTCCCAGGCTTCTGCAAGGCGGCCGCCAACGATGCGCCAGACGACGACGGCGTCGACCTCGATCGAGGTGCCGCCGAGGGCCATGGTATCGCGCACGCAGGTCACGACCAGCTCATCGCCGAAGGGTGTGATGGAGACCGGCTCGACAGAGAAGGTGCCGGCGGAAGCGGCGCCCAGCTTATTGAAGAAGGACTGCAGGCCGGCGACGCCGACGTAGTCACCTTGGACGTCCGGTAGGTTGGGGTTGAAGAAGTGCCAGACGAAGTCTTCCGCGAAGAGGTCGGCGCAGCTGGCGAGGTTGCGGAGGTCTAATCGCTGCAGAAGGGAGAGGTTTGGGTGCTGTTCGGACATGGCGCGCTCCTCGGGGTTGGGGCTAGCTGGGGGACGCGGAGCCGGCAAGCGGGTTGGTGGGTGGGGGCTACGCGGCGGGCCATCGACGGCTGGTCGTTCTCAAGCGTCCTGGGCGCTGCGTATCTGGCGGTATACGTCTTTGGCGTTTTCGATGAGGCTGAATGCGGGCACCGTCCAACTCCCCATGCCGGGCCAGTTCAGCCCTTCACTCATGAACGCGAACGGGACCGGCTGGCCGAAGGTGATCGTCCCCGAACCGTCGGAGCGCTCGGTAAGCGTGACCTGCGGCATGCTCTTGAACGGTAGGCTCGTAACCTTCCTCGACAATAGCCCTGATACGATCACCGCGCGCTGATCGGTGACTCCGTAGTGCGTTTTGGCACGCATGTGAGAATCCACGAAGAAGCGGCCCGCGATGAGGTAGAGGCCAACCAACACGAACGGAATCCCGAAGAGCGCCATGACGAAACCCATGGGCTGCCCGGTCTTGGCGGCCATGTCCAGCACGCCAAGCTCCCAGGAGATCGCGAAGCCGCCCCAGAGGAGGCTGAACGGGATCATGAACCAATCATTGCTCCTGAGCAGCAACCCTTGCTTGGGTTGTCCGCTCCACAGAAGCCGCTCGCCGGGTTCGAGCTCCCCTTCCAATTCTCGCCTGCTGTGCATGGCGCGCGATAGTAGCAGATGGTCAGGGGTTCCACTTGTGCGGTGAACGAGGTTCGGGGGTCACGGATATCTGGACAGGAGCTGGCTTCTACTTTTTCGTACGGCGCGTGTGTGACGCTTTGGTCGTCGGCTTCTTCGGTGGCACGGCGATGATTTCGAGCCGCAAACCTAGGGCGGCTACGTACTTCTCGAGGGTGGAAACGCGGACGTCGTGGCCTGATTCGAGGCGGCTCACGATGGCCGGGGACGTGTGCATGAGGGCTGCGACTTGGGTCTGCGTCTTGCCGTTGGCTCGCCGGCGTTCGGCCATCCGACGGCCAAAGGCCAATCGCATCTCTGCATCGGCGACGAGGGCGGCGAATCCGCGCTCGCGTGCGTCGCGCTCGGCGATGTAGCGGTCGAGGTCGTGT
>JABDJF010000174.1 GCA_013002645.1 Myxococcales bacterium | reverse complement strand
GCACGACCTTGCGCCCTGCCCTCACCTGAGTCGCCACCTGCTCGGCCACCTGCGCGAAGCGCCCCCCGTCCGCGCAGAGCGCACTGCTGCCGATCTTGACCACCATTCGCTTGCAGTCACGAAGCGCGGCTCTGGTTGCATCCTTCGTCATGTCGAGCCCCATGAATCGCATCCCCACCTCCACCCCGCAAGGTGGGCGCGATAAAGGGGACAGTCCCCTTTTTGCTGGTAGCATGGACCGATGCTTGCGGCGGAGGTAGCGCGCTGGTTCGTTTGGCTCGTGGCTTTCGCCTGGGGCGCGGCCTGGGGCAGCTTCTTCAACGTCGCGATCTACCGATGGCCACGCGGCATGTCGGTCGTGCGCCCGCCGAGCCACTGCCCAGGCTGCGGCGCGCCGATTCGAGCCTGGAACAACGTGCCGATCTTGGGCTGGCTTTTCCTGCGTGGAAAGGCCTCCTGCTGCGGCACCGCGATTTCCCCGCGCTACCCCCTCGTCGAGCTTCTGACCGCCGTCCTCTGCGTCGCGATCGCGGAGCTCTGGGTCGTGCGAGCGGCGCCCGGCACCTTGCTGCTTCACGCGACGATCGAAACGATTCTCTATTTCGTGTTCGCGGGCGGGCTTCTGATCGCGACGTTCGTCGACCTCGAGTGGATGGAAATCCCGGACGAGGTCAGCCTTCCCGTTGCCGCTCTCGGCCTCATGACCGCACCGTTTCGCACCGAGCCTGGTCTTTGGTCGTCGGCGGTCGGCGCCGGTGCCGCCTATTTATTCGTGCAATTGGTGTTCGTTTGGGGCTATGAGCACATCGCAGGACGCCGGGGCATGGGCGAAGGCGACTCGAAGCTCCTGCTGATGATCGGGGCGTTTCTCGGATGGAAGGGCGCGCTGTTCAGCGTCGTCGCCGGCTCCCTGCAGGGGCTGGTTTTCACGGCCTTTGCGCTGCTGACAGGACGAAAGCTCACGCCCGACATCGACGAACGCGTCATCGACGGTGAAGTCGTCGAAGCCCCAGAGGACCCCGACGCGAGCCGAGTCGGTCAGCTCAAGCTTCCGTTCGGACCGTTTCTCGCGCTTGCCGCGCTAGAGTACCTGCTCGCGGGAGACGCGATCCTCTCGTGGTACTTCGGCCTGCTACAGCGGTGAACGTTTAGCGCCGGTAGCCGCCGCCACCGCCGCCGCCGCCCTGACGCTCACGCGCGAGGTCGACGCGAATGGTCCGGCCGCCAAGGGAGGCGCCGTCCATCTGGTCGCGAGCCGCCGCCGCCGCCTCTTCCGTAGTGAAGGTCACGAACCCGAAGCCACGGGAGCGTCCAGTTTCGCGATCGGACACGACCTTTGCATCGGTAACCTCGCCAAACGGCGCGAACGCCTCCTGAAGGTCTTCAGTGGTCGTGGCCCAGGCGAGCCCCCCGCAGAACAGTCTCTTACTCATGGTCAACTCTTTCACTGTGCAGCCGACGCGGCGCCATGCCGCGGCGGTGCTTCAATTCGATCCGGACTTACCGGAAGAGCTGGATTGTACAGACTGGTAGCGATCCCACAAGCTCGGTGTCGACTCCTCGGCCAGGCTGGCCTTGTAGTCTTCGTCCTTCGCGCGGCCCTGAAGCTTGGCGATTTCGCCGATGAGCTGGTCCCGCGACCCGACCTTCTTGCTCACCGCCTCGAGAACCTGCTCGAGATGAAGCAGCTTCTTGTTGGACACATGATCCAAGCCTTTTTCTTCGTTCAGCCGGTCGAGCCAGAGGTCTTTGCCAGCGGCCTTCTTCACGGCCGCGACCAGTTTGGCTTTCGCCTTCTTCGGGTCGTCTCCGAAGCGCTCTTTCACAATCGACAGGGGGGACTTGCTCATGACGTGCACCTTCGCGCCAAAACACCAGGTTTTCTGGGGTTTGGAGCGCCCGGAGTAGCACGGAGGCCCTCCTACGCAACCCGCCACCGGCGATCGACCCGGGTCCCGAACGGCCGAAAAAGGATCCGCTTGACCCTTATTAACAATACTGTTACTAACAACGGTGTGAATAACCAAGGCCTCAGTCGGATCCAGTCGATATCAGGACTCCTCTTCTCCCTCTTCGCCCTGGTCCACCTCAGCAACACCGCCCTCGCCGTGCTTGGACCCGATCTGTACAACGGCTTTCAGAGCTCGGTCCGAAGTGTCTACCAATGGCCGTTGCTCGAGCTGGCCCTGGTCGCGACCCTGGTCGTTCACATCGGCTCCGGCGTGCTGCGTATGCGCGGCCGACGCGGCTCCAAGGCCAAGCCGCCGCTTCGGCTCCGCCTGCACCGGTACGCGGCCTATTACCTCGCGATCTTCGTCTTCGGCCACATGGCAGCGACCCGACTGCCTGCCCTGCTCGCCGACGCGCCACCGTTCTTTGGAGGCGTTTCGTTCTCGCTCCACTACATGCCTTGGTTCTTCTATCCGTACTA
>JABDJF010000142.1 GCA_013002645.1 Myxococcales bacterium | reverse complement strand
GAACACCACCTCCCCGGCCGAAGGCAGGAGGGCACCAAACGCTTCGCCTCTCATCTCGGTGCCGTCTTCAAGCACCAACTTCACGCCGGGGGTGGTCACGGTAGGTAGAATACTAGCTGAACGCCGCGCCGATGCCACGTTTACTGAACGGCCCCAGCAGCTCCCGCCAAGGGACAGCTAGGTGGCGCGGCGCGATCAAATTGGGTAGCCTGCCGGCCGGCAAGGCACGCACAAACACGACACCGTGTCCCAGTAGCACGTGCGGCAGAGCTTGAGTTGGAGATGAGAGAGCACATCCGTCGTGTGACCAGGATAGCGGTAATCCTCCTCGCCAACGTGGCTCTGCTGGTCGCGCTGGTGGTGGTGATCGAAGGCCTGTCCAGCTATGCGTTCTTCCTGAAAGACCTCGTTCCCCGGCTCCGAGAGTCCAATCTGAGTCACACGGAGTACGACGCGGAGGTCGGCTGGGTCGGCCTGCCCAACGTAGACATCCAAGACATGTATGGGCCCGGAGCACATCTTCGAACCAACGGGCAGGGCTTCAGAAACGCAGAGGATTTCTCAGCGAAGCGCGATAGCGACAAGCGCCGAATCGTCTGCTCCGGGGATTCGGTGACCTTCGGCGAGCACGTTGGAAACGACCAGACGTTTTGCAACGTCTTGGCGGAGCTGGATCCCAAGCTCGAAACCATCAACATGGGCCAGGTCGGGTACGGCGTCGACCAAGCGTATCTGTACTACCGGCGCGACGCCGCGGAGCTCGACGTCGACGTCCATCTTTTCGCCTTCATCACGCATGACTTCATGCGAATGCAGTACGACAAGTTCATGGGTGTTCCGCGACCGGTCGTCGTCTTGGAAGATGGCAAACCCGTCGTCACCAACGTGCCCATCAGCCAGTCGACCTATGCCATGCCCACGTGGCTTGCCGAGACCCTGAACAGCGCGGATGGGCTGAAGACGCTGAAGCTTGCGACCGGCATTCGGAAGAGGCTGAACCTCGCCCCGAGGAAGGTGCCGGGGGCATGGGACGCCCGAGGAGCCGAGGAGGTCAAAGCGGTCGTAGCAGGGATATTCGAGGACCTGCGCGACTATGACGCCGCGCGTTCACGGACGACGGTTCTCGTCTATTTCCCGTCCGTCGAAGAGCTGCAGCAGCCCAATGCCGAGCTGGCCTACTGGCTTTCGGTCGTCGAATCCAACGCGCGCAGGCTCGACATTCCATTCATCAACTTCGTCTCGGTATTTGGCGAGCTGCCCGCGGCCGACGTGACAGGCCTCTTTGCCGATGGCTACCACTTCAGCGACGAGGGCAACGCGCTAGTGGCTCGCGAGCTTCTCGAGCATTTGCGAGATGACCCACGCACCGCTGCCCGACTGCAATGAGGCGTAGCGTGTTGTTTCGGGACCGCATCGTACTCCGGCGCCTCGGTCTCGTGGCGTGCCTGCTCTACGGGTGTACCAGCGAGGCTGTTCTCGAGCCGCCGAGACCGAGCCCAGTGAGCGGAACGCTTGCGCTCAGCGGTTTCGTAGCTGCCGGTCATGGCACTGCCCCGGGTGCGACCCAACATAGGTTGGTGCTGGTGCCTGGCTTGGACTACGCCGGGATGCAGGACAACGACATTCGCGGCTTTCCCAACGGACGATGGGTTCATGGCTGGAACCAAGTGGGGCAGCGCCACCTACGCCTCGGCAGAGGCCCCTCGACGTCGCGTTTTGGAGAGATGGAAATCATGCGCGCGCTTCACCGCTGGGACGACGTTCCCCTGCCCGACAGCGCGGTCGTGACCCAGGTGTCTCTCGAAATCGTCGTCGAATCCGGGATCGAGAATCCAGCCGAGGTCATGCTCTACGAAGCACATCGAGACTGGAACCCGGGCTTGGGAGGGTTGCAGCGTGACAACACCAGCCCTCCAGCTCCAGGCGAGGTGTGGTGGCCCGAGGCCGCCCAGGGAGAGGTGGAGTGGGGCCTGCCCGGCGCGAGCTTCGCCTCCGATGATCCTGGGCTCGGCGATGTCGCACCGTTGGCACTGGCGACCGCTCACTACGTGCCGGGCGCGTCGAAGCTGGTGTTTTCATCGGGCGCTCTTGCCCAGTATGCGCAGCGCCGCGTCGCTTCGTCCAAGCCGCTTCTCTTCCTCTTGAAGCTCAGTGACTCGGACGAAGATCTCGTCAGAGACGAGCTAGTCCTCTACTCCGCGGAGGAAGGCGATTCTTTCTGCGTCACCAGACGCCCCAAACTCACGGTCGAATGGCACATGCCGACCGAGGTCGTTGGTTCGACGCAAGAGGTGCTGCTCGAGAACGGCCGCTCTGTGGAGCTTCCGAAGCTTTCCACGAAAGGCGCCAACCGGTGGGCGCTGAGCTTCCAGCCAAGGCTCGGCTACGAGAGCCCGGTGATCGAGGCCCGCGGAGGCAGCGCGGGCTCGGTCTCCGAGTGGCGCTCCGCCGCGCTTCCTAGCGAGGTCGACTGGGACTGGATCCAAGCGCGACTCGTTGCGGCAACAAATCCAGTCTCCTTGGGCACGGCTTTCGAAAGCGAGTTCGAGGACACCTGGGTGCCCGATGCGAAGCCCGAGGATCAGACGGTAACCTGGCACTTCACCGATCCGTTGGGGAGGGAAATCGAGCTTCGCGGAACATACGAGGGAGAGTTTCGGTGGCGAGTCGCCTTCTCCCCCAAAGTCCCAGGACGCTGGTCATACTACCTAGATCACAATCTCAATTGGCCCCCCTATCGGAGCGAGAAAGTGGTCTTCGATGTCCTCGCCGACGATATCACTATCGTCTTGGACCACCTCGAGGACCTGGCCGAGAGAATCGAAGCCTCCAATCTCACGAGCCGGCGTGCGAAATTCGAAACCTTCGGGGATGAGCTCATGCGATTGGAGCGCGCTGGCGTGCAGCTACTCACTCCAGAGGACTTCCGCTCGGAAAGAGGGGCACAGTTCTCAGCCCGGGTAGACGAAATCCGACGCGAGCTCGGCGAGGCGCTCCCGGAGCAACCAAGCGCATTCAACCGTAAGATTAGGCGCTCGATCAGGCGGGAGCTGTACCGGGTGCTCGACATTCGCCCCAGCGAACGCTAGCTGAAGCGACGTGAAGCTCGACAAGACACGCGAGGGACGAGCCAGGGGCCGTGATATCGCGCCACTCGTCGTGGTCCGTCCTTCGAAAGTCGTTTATCGGCGTTTCGACTCGGCCGCGCGGGAGGCGCCGAGCGGCTTTGGGCCCGCCCGATGCAGCTGTTATGCTTCCGTGGAGCACTTGTTCCGAATAGCTCCTCCTCATGGGTTCCATGACAAAAGGGGGGGCGCTCAGTCGTTCAAACGCGAAATTCGAGGTTCAATCACATGCGCATACTACTGACCGGAGTCGACGGTTACATTGGTTCACTCTTGGGGCCGCTCTTGATGAGGGCCGGACATGACGTCGTCGGCCTCGATGCCGGCTTCTATCGAGACGGCTGGCTCTACAGCGACTCCGAGAATCTTGCCCGAAGCCCGAAGACGCTGTGCAAGGACCTTCGCAACGTTTCGGCCGAGGACGTGGAAGGGATGGATGCGGTCGTTCACCTCGCCGAGCTTTCCAACGATCCCTTGGGAGAAACGGTTCCGGAGATCACGCGAGAGATCAATCACCTGGGCTCGGTGAGACTCGCCAAGCTGGCGAAGGAGGCGGGCGTGGGGAGATTCGTCTACACGTCGTCATGCAGCGTGTATGGCGCAGGCGCCGGCGATTTTCTCGATGAGAGCTCCCCTGTGAATCCCCAGAAGGCGTATGCAGAATGCAAGGTCAAGGTCGAGCGGGACGTGGGCGCGATGGCTGACGACAGGTTTTCACCCGTGTTTCTTCGAAACGCCACGGCTTACGGCGCATCACCACGAATGCGCTTCGATATCGTG
>JABDJF010000476.1 GCA_013002645.1 Myxococcales bacterium | reverse complement strand
TCGTACCACTTGGTACCCGTCAATCGATGCTGGAATCCTCGAGGCGGGGGCCGCGTGCCCCTCGGGAACCTTCTCTTTGTTCGACCTATGCAACACCAGAGCGCATTCCCTTAACCCCCGCAGTAGTTCTCCTCCGCCGTGCCACTGGCATCGCCGCAGGTCGAACCCGAATCCTCTTCCAGACACTGGGTCGCAAAGGAGCACGCATAGGTGCAACGAAGCCCGATCGACCCGACCTGGCGACAAATCCCGCCGGGCGCGACGCAATCAAAATCATCTCCACAGCCCTGATTGTCGACGAGAGCTTGCACGGCCTCACAGCTCGTGAGGTTCTCATTCACGCCGCAGTAGAGGGCGGGTGCCGCGCCCGACAAGCTCTCGCGTGCGTCTGGCAGCGGGAACGCGAAAGGCTGCGTACATTGTTCGGGACCGGACCTCCGGAGACAGTAGCCGCCGCGAAGCGGCACATTTCCAAACTCCATCGGCACGCACATGAACGCTTCCATGCAGTCGCTGTCGGACACGCAGGCCTCGCACTCGGCCCGCGAGCCCCGGACGATGTCGCTACATTCTCGCGTAGCCGGGTCGCAGCTTCGCTCGCCGCAATCCATCGCCTCGGTCGCTGGCGCGCATTGCACGCAAAGCCCTTCCTCGGCCTCGCATCGCGGCAACCCGTCGATGCCCGCGCAATCGACGTCTTCTAGGCACGGCTCGCATATCCCAGAGCTCGGGTCACAGCGAGACGCCTCCTCGAAAGGGCAATCAAGGTCGTCCTCGCATTCGGGGTTTCCCATCCCGCCGGTCCCGCCGAGACCCCCATCGGGGCCGATAGGGACGCACTCTCTTCCACCGTTTTCAAAATCGACGATGGCGGTGCCTTCGGGACAGCTCACTGTCTCCCGCGCGCAGTTTGCCCCTCCAATAAGCATTGCCAATGCGATCACCCACAGCACCCGACTCATGGCCGTTTCTCCTTTCTAAGCCCGCTCACCAATAGCCCGACTCCACCACCGAGTGTCACCGCACCGACTCCCACCAACGCGCCCGCTGCGGGCGTGCTGGTCGTGTACTCTGTGCACGGGCTTGCGGTGATGCAACGATCGCCAAACCGGCTCGCCCCGACTCCGATCATGGTCGCCCCGGCTACGGCCAATACCGAGCCGACCGCGACCATCCACGGTTTACGCACCTTCCGGGTCTCGGGTGATTCCGCGCCTTGCTTCTTCGACAGGCGCACCTCGAAGCGCTGCGGCTCCGTGCCACCGCTCACGACCGCCAGCTCCTCGGACACGTAGCCTTCCGCGACGACGCGCATCACATGCTCTCCGCGTGGTAGTCGAACCGATAGGGGGAGACGCCCCACGAGCTGACCGTTATCAAACACCACCGCACCGGTCGGAGCGCCAACCAGCGCGACTTCGGTGCCTCTTCGCTCGGGCCATCCGGCCAAGACTTCTTGCACGGCTTCTCGGACCCCCTGTGGACACGGCAGCGCTTCGCAACTGCGCTCTGCGAACACCTGATCGAAGGGCGCAGGCATCGAGGGGTCGACGAGCCCAATCGCCACCACCGCCCGCTCACGCGTGGGTGACCGGTCCCAGACGGAGACGTAGGCCCCCATCGGTATGCCCTTGTTCTGAAGCCAAGTTCGCAAACACCGATCGTCCCGCGCTTCGCAGTGCGTCGCTTTCTCTACGGAAAGGCCCGCGGCCCGGAGCTCTTCAAAGACACGAGCGACCGCTTCACCGGCCTCCGAACCCTGCTCTTCGACGACCACCACGCCCACCGTAGGGTCCGGCTCCGCCGAGGCGGTGCCGGCGCCAAGGGTCCACGTCGTCACCAGCACTAGGGCCCACATCACACGAATCACGGTGGGCACCCAATCTCGTAGAACCGCATCAGAGCAGCATTTTCGTCTGCGCCGATCACGAACACCCTCCCCTTGTGGGCCACTACGGCGTCCGCCACCGGGGGCGTCAGGCTTTGCAGGCCCTGCAGCGAGTCGCGGGCTTGAACCGAAAAAACGTTGCCCGCGAGAAAAACCCGCCCATCGGCCGCCGCGATCCGGCGACCGTAGATGGCGTCGCCGCGCCGGCCTCCTTGCCCGAACTGAAGACGCCGGTCGACCTCCTGCAAATCCACGTCGAGCGAGTACCGCCAAAGATCCCACGCCGTGTACCGGCCGACCACCACAAACTCGCCGAAGGGATCGCGCACCATCGAAAGGTGCACGTCGACATCCGCGCCACGAGGGCTCTTGGTTAGGACCTCGCCGATATCCTCCTGTAAAACCGCAAGCTCGACGTAGGGCGAGGCGTCGTAAGCCATCACCCATTGCCCTTCATGCGGACCCGTTGCAGGCGCCAAGACGCACTGCGGCACGTCGCTCCCGTCGCCGCTCACACTTCTGAGGGAGTGCCCTTCCCCCTCTTCGAGGGACGGACTGTAGAACTGAACGAACGCTTGCCTCGAAGGCGAGTCATCGACACCGGTGAAGCGGTGACCCCAAGCAACCCCGCTGTCGGTCGCGGCGATACATTGAGACTCCCACAGCACGAACCCGAGCAAGAACGGCGTACCGACGGAGTCCAGCTCACGCAAGTCCACCAGACTTACGCGCACGAGCTCCGGCCCTT
>JABDJF010000097.1 GCA_013002645.1 Myxococcales bacterium | reverse complement strand
TCACGACTCCGCGTGAAGCGTCGAGTGGCCAATCACAGCGGCCAGCAGAACGACCGGCTCTACTCGATTCGGCTCTATGCGCTGCACGAAATCTGCGCGCTCCTCGAGCAAAACGGGTTCCGCGTCGACGAAATCAGCGGGCGGGAGGCAACGCTCGGGATTTACTTTGGAGTCCATTCACCCAAGATGATCATTCGCGCCGAGCGTTTGCCTGGTTCGCTCAAGCGAGCGAGCAGCATTCCGCCGGTCCGTCCCTCCGCAGCACCTTCGGTGCGCCCCTCTGCCCCGCCTTCGGTGGACCCGTCTGCGCCACCCTCCGTGCGTCCATCGGTCCCTCTCGGGGCGCTGAAGCCTTCGCAGTTCCCGCCGGAATCGACCGACGAAGACTAGCGGTTCTTTACTCGGGAGCGATCCCGTTGCCGTTGAGCACGTACTCGACGCGGCAGGGCAGGGAGAGGAAGGGGCCCCCGAGCGCCGCGACCGCGGGCGTGCAGTCCGCGCCGGCAAGCGGAACGATTTCGGTGGTCTGCGAGCCTGTGATCAGGACCAGCGCCGGGTCGACCTCCACGTCCACCCCGGCGTCCGCGTCTCCATCGATTCCGGCGTCCTCAACGCCAGCGTCCATTCCGGCCTCGATCTCGGGCACTGACACTTCGAAGGTGAAAACGTCGCGCTGCGTGACCGAACAACCCACGTAGCCGCGGAACCGATCGGGTTCGACCACCATATAGCTCTGACTCGTTTGAAACGTGTAGGTGCCGTTGTTCTCGATTCCGGCAAACATGGAGCCACCCCAAAGACGCCAGTACGCGCGACCGTTGGACTCCGATCGAAGATCGAATTTCAGGTCTAGGGGATCGGGAGCGGGAACCGCGGTGCCGCAGCTCTGTTCGACCATCAGGCCCAGAGCCTGGAAGCTCCCGACGAGCTCTCCAGGCTGCTCCTCGTCTTCGCCCCAGCAGGCACCGATGAGCGCCATCAGGCTGAGCAGAATCCACCGCATGGGCCTGAGGTACCGTCCCATGCCAGCGGCAGTCAAAAAACACGGCGGTTTCGCAATGCCCCGGGCGGCCGAGCGCGCCGCCCAGCGGTGCTAGCGTAACCTCTAGAAACGAATCTCGAAGCCGCAGGTGAACGTGACCCGTGTGCTCACCGGTTTCCCGTCTTTGTCGAGCGGCGGCTTCCAGGTCGCCGCCTGCAACGCTTGTTTGCAGATCTGCCCAAATCTGTAATCGATCGGGTCCTCGGAAATGAGTCGGAGCTTGCTTGGTGAGCCGTCGGGCCCGATTTGGAGCCGCACGACGGCTTGACCTTCGACCCCTTCCTGCTTGGCCTTCTTGGGGTAGAGTCTTTCTAGCTTCTGCTTCAAACTCGGCGGAATTGGACGCCTCGAGAGGTCCCCCACGTCGACGACCACACCGATGCCCGTGCCTCCGATGATCCCGCCAATCACGCCATCTCGGCTCCTGCCGGTGACGACGGCGCCGGGTTTCCCGATCGGCCCGTCACGGCTCTCGCCAGAGCCCGGGTCCATCGCCCACGAGGAAGGCTCGTCGCCCTCATTGGTGAGGACGATGTTGTCGAATGTGACCGGGGTCTCGGGCGCGGCGGCTGGCGGCTCCTCTGGCGCCGTGGGCGGTTCCTTCGGTGCTCTCCAGGTCTTGGGCTTTGGCGGCGGCTTCACGCGCTCGGGCTCCTCTGGCTCCTCGGGCTCAGGTGCCTCCTCTTCCAGCGGCTCCTCGGGCTCGGCTGCGGGGGGCTCCTCGTCGATGATCGCGACTGCGACCGCATCGAGCGGCTCGGAAGGCCCGGCGCCTGCCCCAACGTTGGGCGTGAAGCCCAAGAAGGCGGCGTGAGTCGCGATCGCCAATACGACCCACGCTGTGTCGAGCACCCACGGGGCCAGATTCTCGAAAGGGTTGGACATCGGGTCAGCGGCAGCGTGGCTCAGCGTCCGATCTCCTCGGGCCGGACGTTGATGGCGAACTTCGTGATGCGTTCCTGGCGCAGGATGTCGATCACTTGCACCACCTTGGCATGCGTGATTCTGCCGTCCGCCGCGATGACGGCGCGGAGGTCCTCGTCGATCTCACGCGCTGCGCGCACCCGCGTTCGAAGCTCGTCAATGCTCACCGGAATCGTATCGAGGAAGATCCGGCCTTCTTGGTCGATCGACACGGCTACGGTCGCCGGTGTTTGTTCGCCGGTCGCGGCCTTCGGGAGCTCCATTGGAATCGTCTTCGACACGATCGCGGTGGCGGTCACCATCAAGATGATCAGAAGAACGAGCACGACATCGACCAAGGGCGTGACGTTGATGTCTGTGATCAGGTCGTCGTCACCACCGGAGCTGGCGCCGCCAGCCATCCTACTCGCTCCCGCGGCGGGCGTTGCCCTTGAGGTACGCGAGCAAGTCTCGGCCGAGCGCATCGGCCCACGTCAGGCGGTATCGAATCAGGCGCTGGAAGTAGTTGTAGAAGGCGACCGCGGGCAGGGCCACCAACAGGCCAATGGCCGTTGCAACGAGCGCTTCACCGACCTCGGTCATCAACCCGCTCGTCACCTTGCCCGCGCTCTCGTCGAGCACGTGAAAGGCCCGGATGACGCCGATCACTGTTCCGAGAAGACCGACGAAAGGCGCGTTGTTCCCCACGGTCCCGAGAAAGCCGAGATTTCGCTCCATTTGCGTTCGCGCTACGGCCGTCTCACCGGCGAGCCGTTCTTCGACCGCGTCGGAGCCCTCGTCGACCACCTCGATCCCGGAGTGGACAATCTTGGCCTGAAACGAGCGCGACTTGGCAAGACGGTCGCGGGCTCCGGTCACGTCGTTCTTCGCGAGGTGCAGGCGCAGGTCCTCTTGAAGGGCGCGCACATCATCACGGGAGGCAAAGAAGTAGTAAATGCGCTCGAAAATGATCGCCACGCCGAAGATGGAGAGGATGATCAGTAGCCACATGACCCAGGTCGCGCCAAGCATGGCGAAGGCGGTCAATCTCTCTTGAATGTCGATCATAGGTTTCCTCGGGTAGAGCGCGCTCTTAGCCGGTCTTGGGCGGCCGCGCATCCCGCTTGAGAATCTCCCGCACCAATATGGTCGCGTACGAGCCGGCGGGCAGGGTGAAATCCAGCTCCACCGTATTGTCGCTCACAGTCAGGTCTATATTTCGCACCGGGACGCGGACAACCCTCCGGGTGCCCGGGGCCACACGCTTCCATTTGGCCAGTCGATCCAGGGTCAAGCCCGACTCCTCCAGCAGCTTCTCCTCGCGTTTGCGGGCATCGCCCTCCGGCCAGCGCATCTTCGCGCCGAAGATCGGCCCGGTGGCGCTGATCTCCCACGCGTCGGCACGGGCCTGTGTGTCCTCTACATCGGGCGCAACGAACAAGCCTCCAGACTCGTGCTTCTTCACGATCTCGCCCGCGTAAACCTTCCCAAGCGTCGAAGTTTGCACCCTCGCCGCGACGCACCGATTGAAGATTCGGGACTGGAGCGCCGACATCTGGAGCTTCCGATGAAAACCGGACTGAGGTGCTCGGGTCTCGCCGAGGACCCATCGAAGCGCGCGCTCGGCATTGTCGCCGTCGCGTCCGAATCGCTGCTCTCCGTAGTAGTTGGGGAGTCCGTCATTTTCTATCCTCGACAACAGCCGGCGCAGCGCGTCTATTCTCGATGGGTCGATTTGCCGCAGACGGATCCAAAAGCGATTCCCGCGAAGGTGGCCGGTCCGAAGCTTCTGCGGATGAAGCGCCACTTCCAGAACCCGGATGCCTTCGACCCCCGCCCGCAGAATCGCGTCCGGGGAGGCGCCGAATACGCTGACCCATTGCCGCGTCACGGCGTGGCGATCCTTGAGACCGGCCCATCCTGCGGCTTTGGGGTCGGCGCCAACGTGCTCGCAAACCGCGCGCACGGCGTCCTTGGTCGTCAAGCCTCGCTTCTCGATGAACGCAAACACGTGCTCGCCGTTTCCGCTCGGCGGGTATGCCGGTATCTCTTCGACCTCGAAATCCTCCGGGATCGATCGGAACTCGGCTTCGATCGGAGCGATCGAGCTCGTGAGATAGGGAAGCGTCATCACCGGCGCTTCCTGTAGACCATCGCGGCGCGATTGGGTAGACAGCAGTCGTGACCGAACACCCCTCGGCGCGGATCGAGCGCGCATTGCACGAGCAACTCGCCGCGGGATGCGCGTCCACGGTGTTTCCGGGCGCGAGTGCCTCGGTTGCGTTTTGGGACCGAGGCGCCTGGCACTACGTCGATGCGGCCGCAGGGTTGCACGCCGAAGGGTCTGTGTCCGCCACGGTCGACACCTTCTATGACTTGGCTTCGCTGACCAAGCCATGGGTGGCGACGGCGGCGCTGCGCTTGCATCAGGCGGGCGTTTTCGACCTGGGCGAGCGCGTCGATCGGCTGATCCCCGAGGCAGATGGCCTCCCGATCGGCGAGCACAACTGGGAAGCGGTGCTCAGCCATCGGTCGGGCTTACAAGCCTGGGTGCCCTTCTACGAGACACTCGCAGAAGAGCCCGGGACCGACGCGGCGCGCGAATGGATTATGGCGCAGCTGCTTCCGCATTGGGACGCGAACACGGTTGGCCGCGCCGTCTACAGTGACCTGGGATACATCTTGGCTGGCGTCGCGATGAGCCGAGCGGCGGGCAAACCCCTGGACCAGGTGGTGGCGGAGCGCGGCGCCCTTGCGCTCGGCGTCGACGACACGGCCTTTTTTGGGGCGAGCCGGGCGGATGGCGATTGGAGAGCTAGCTGCGCGCCGACGGGCTGGTCCTCTTGGCGTGGCCGAGCGTTGACCGGCGAGGTTCATGACGACAACTGCGCTGCTCTCGGTGGCGTCGCCGGCCACGCCGGGATGTTCGGGCTAGCGAGGAGCGTCGCGACCTTTGGCGCGGCGTGCGTGGGTGCGTGGCACGGAAGGCGAGGGCCCGAAGAGGAAGAGCTCATGCGGCACGCGACGGCGAGGAGGCCGGGCGGGACGCACCGACTCGGCTGGGATGGTAAGGCGGAGGAGGGAGGCGCTGCAGGCCGGTCGATCGATGCCGATGCGTTCGGCCACCTCGGATTCACCGGAACCTCGCTCTGGTGCGACCCCAGGCGGCAGCTCGTGATGGTGCTCCTCAGCAATCGTGTGGCGGTCTCCAGCGACAACGCCGCGATCCGAGCGTTTCGCCCCCTTTTTCACGAAGCCATCGTCCTCGCCTTCGATGGCCACTAGGCCGAATGCGAGCGAAGTCGTTCGAGCAGCCTCGAGTTGGTTTCGTAAGAGAGCGCGTTGCGAGCGGCGCGGGCCATCGCGCGCGGGTCCCCCACCAGCACCACCAACTGCTTGGCACGGGTGAGCGCCGTGTACAGCAGTGCCCTGTTGAGCAGCATGAAGTGCGCATTGTGTAGAACGATCACTGCGGCCGGGAACTCGCTGCCTTGAACTTTGTGGACCGTGCAGGCGTAGGCGAGGGAGACAGCGTCGAGCTCGTCAGCCTTGTACTGCACCTCGCGTCCGTCGAACCGTATGAAAGTGACGCCGCCTTCGATCCTCTGCACCTCGCCGAGGTCCCCGTTGTAGACCTCCTTCTCGTAGTCGTTACGGAGCTGCATCACTTTGTCGCCAGGTCGAAACGAGCCGGGGAGGGCGTCCTCCCGTTTGCCCGGGTTGAACGTTTCTTGAAGGACTTCGTTGAGCCTGATCGTGCCGAGCGGGCCGCGCCGCATTGGCGTCATGACTTGGACGTCGGCAAGCGGATCAAATCCATAGGCCGCCGACATTCGCCGCAGCGTCTGGATGAGACGCTCGGTGATGGTTTCGGGATCGGTGGCCGAGACGAGGAACAAATCCCCGTCGCCTTTTGTCCGGTTGGGCGTCGGTTCCGGCATGTGGCCCTCGAGGACCGAATGCGCTCCCCGAACGATCGCGCTTTGCTGCGCCTGGCGGAACACCTCGTGAAGTCGAATCGTCTTGCAAATTTTGGATGCAATCAGATCTCGCAAGGGCTGCCCGGGTCCCACGGGCGGCAGTTGATCGATATCACCGACGAGCACGAGCGTGGCGTTTCGAGGAACTGCGGCCAGCAGCTGCGAAGCAAGGCGGACGTCGAGCATCGAGGCTTCATCGACGAGGATCAGATCGGCGTCGAGCGGCATGCGCTGATTGCGATTGAAATGGCCGGTTGCTGGATTCCACTCGAGGAGGCGGTGGATCGTCTTGGCCTCGATACCGGCGGCTTCGGAAAGCCGTTTGGCTGCTCGGCCCGTCGGCGCGCAAAGAGAGACTCGACGATCGAGGGCCGCATGAGCCGCGACGATCGCGCGTACGGCGGTCGTCTTACCGGTACCTGGTCCTCCCGTCAGCACGAGGAGATGCGTCCCGAGTGACGCGTCGACCGCGCTGCGCTGCCTGTCGCTGAGCGTCGGATCGTGCGTCTTGACGGGTTGCTGCACCTTGGGACGGTTGGCGAAGGCGCTCAGCGCTTCGGCAACCAAGACCTCGGCCCGGTGCAAAACGGGTGGATAGATCGCGTCGCCCTCGATCGTAACGAGCTCGCGCGCCCGCAGCGCGCCAACGGCTTCGTCGAGGTTCTCCGAAGGGACATCGAGTTGCTCGAGGCCATTGCGCAGCTGCTCGCGCGTTGCAAAGACATGGCCCTCGTCTACCGCTTTGCCGATTAAGTGCAGCACGCCGCCTTGGACGCGCCTCAAATCATCGCCAGCGATTCCAAGCGCTTCCGCGATCCGATCGGCAGTTCGAAAACCGATGCCGCGGATCTGCTCGGCGACGATGTAAGGATCCTCTCTCACGACCCGCGGGGCGTCCGCGCCGTACTTGCGAACAATCTCGCGAGCCGTAGCCGGCCCCATGCCGAGCGCGTGCAGAAAGCTCATCGTCTCCGCCTCGGCGCGGCGTTGGCGAACGGCCTGGGCGATCGACTCGGCGCGCTGTTTGCCGATGCCGGAGACCTCGCGCAGCCGGGCCGACTGCGTCGCGATCACGTCGAGCGTATCCGAACCAAAGCGGTCGACGAGGCGGGCGGCCAGGGCGGGGCCGATGCCCGGGATGAGACCGGAGCCGAGGTAGCGTGTCATGCCCTGCTCGGTGGAAGGAATCGTCGGCGTGAACGAGGTGACGCGAAACCGCGCCCCATACACCGCATGCTGTGTCCATCGCCCGATCAGGCGAACGTTCTCGCCCGGCGCGATCTGACCGAGATCCCCGACGGCGGTCTTCGGAGAGGAAGGGGCTTCATCCTCGTCGACCGCCAGGCGAATCACGGCGAACTTTCCGTCATCACTGCGGAAAACCACGTCCTCGACCACAGCTTCCAGGACCTCTTCTGACTCCTTCGACCCCACGGTTTCGAGCGAATCTAACAGTCTTGTGCGCGGAACGCCCCGCTGTTGTGCTTTGCTCGGAAACATCCGTTAATATTAAAATCCGCACGGATTTGGATCGGAGGGGAATGAGCACCCAGCCACGGATGAGCGCACCCATTGGCAGACTGAATATTCGAACATCCGGCCGGCAGAGGGTCGCATCTTCGGTGAGCCGTATTCAGGCCGCCGAGCCCCCTTGCGATGGGGAAGCCGACGAAACCGGTCCGTCGGAGCAAGAAGAGGCCCGCCCGCGCTACTACCCGTTTGCGCCTCGTCTCACCGACGACGGCGACCTCTGAGCGCGACCGCGACTTGATTGCGCCCCAATCGAGCGATTGGTAAGAGCGCTCGATGCCCCCAACGACGATCGCCATCATTGGGGCCAAAGGGGGTGTGGGGACCTCGTTGTTCAGCGCCAACCTGGCGATCTACCTCGCGACGATTGGCAAGCGCGTGTTGGCGGTCGACGCGGACCCATCCGGCGCGGACCTCCATGCGATGTTGGGCATCGGTCCCCGCGTCGCCCCGTACATCGCGCCCACGCCTGCATTCGGGGCGGAGCGAAGCCTGACGAGTCTGGCGACCGCTCTCGACCACGATGCGGCGAACACCTTGCCGTTACGAGAACCCGTCGATGGACCGATCCCCGGCCTGCAGTTGATGGACGGGGGCTTGAGCGAGCCCCATCGGGGCAGCGCACGCCGAAGCTCCTTGCGAGAGCTCCAGAGCCGACTCGCCAAACAGGATGCGGAATTTGCAGTCGTCGATCTCGGATCCAACGCGACCGAGGCCGCGATTCGGTTCTGGTGCTCGGCGGGGCATCGCTTGGCCTTGACGATGCCGGAGCCCAACGCGGTGAGCGGCCTGTACCGGCTGGTTCGCAAAGCCTATGCCGTCATGGCGCAGGCGCGCCTCACCGACGAGAGACAGCAAGCTGCGTTGCACACCGCGTTTGCAAAGGCGGGTCAGACACCGGCACCGTCCGACATCTCGGCCTTGCTGCGGCGCGAATGGCCTGAGCTCGGGGCAGCTTTGCACGATTGCATGAACGAGCTTCAGTTTCCGTTCATCGTCAACCAAGCACGGCTGCGCGCCGACCTCGAGCTCGGCGATCAAGTCACGGCGGCCGTGCGCAGACGGTATGGCGTGCACCTGAAATACCTAGGCTACGTCGAACACGATGACGTGGTTCGAAGCTGCGCGCGAAAGCGGCGACCGCTTCTGCTCGAGAGCCCGGGAAGTAGAGCGAGTCGCAACATCGAGAAGATCGCGCGGCGGCTTTTCGCCTCGACGGAAGCTCGCAGAGATCGCGCACCGTGGCGCGAAGTCCCAGAGAGCTCGCATCACGACGTCCTCGAAGTCGAGCGCGGCGCGACCGACGAGGAGATCCGCCGCGCCTACAAGCGGATGTGTGCGGTGTTTGACACCGAGAACCTCGTCACCTTCGGCCTTTTCGACGAGGAAGGGCTCGCGGTTGCCCGCAGTCGAATCGACGAGGCCTACGACGTGCTGCTCGACCCCAATCGTCGACGTCCCTACGAGATTTCCGTCTTTCCGGAGGCCGAAGAGAGCAAGGCCGAAACCGACCGGGAGCTCGTCCCCGCCGGTGAGCTGCCCCCCGCGCCTAGCATCACACCGGACACGGAGTTCAGCGGCGCGTTGCTGCGCGCCGTGCGCGAGTCACAGGGCACCAGCCTCGAGCAGATCAGCGCGCGAACGAAGGTCGGCACCAATTATTTGCGGTGCATCGAAGAGGATGACTTCGAGCGATTGCCGGCGGCCGTCTACGTGCGGGGCTTCGTGACCGAAGTCGCGAAGTGCCTCAGGCTCGACCCGGAGCAGGTGAGCCAAAGCTATCTGCGCCGGCACAAAGCGCGGATGGAAGGTAGCGGGGAGGGGGCATGACGGCCCCGCGCGCTTCGATCATCTTGGCGTCGGCCTCGCCCCGCCGCAGGGAAATCCTGTCGTCCCTTCGGATTCCGTTCGAAGTGCAGCCCAGTGGCGCCGACGAAAACAGCCTGCCCATGGAGGATCACCTCGAGTTCGTCCGGGCCGCCGCCTTGCTCAAGCTCGAGAGCATCCTGTCGAGCAGCGATCGTCAGGGGGCGTTCGTTCTGGCGGCGGACACCATCGTCTGTGTCGGCGGCCAGCGCTTGGGTAAGCCAGCCGACGAGGCGGACGCCCTGCGCGTGCTGGAGCTTCTCGTGGGTCGTGCCCATCTGGTTCGCACCGCCATCGCGCTCGGGCGAGTTGGGGAAGGCGTGCTCGACTGTCGCATCGTGGAGACCCGCGTCTGGTTTGGGCCTGCGACACGCGATCAGTTGAAGCGCTACGTGGCCGGCGGCGAGAGTCTCGACAAGGCGGGGGCCTATGG
>JABDJF010000085.1 GCA_013002645.1 Myxococcales bacterium | reverse complement strand
CGCCGGGGAAGTTCGCGATCTGGCCGCGCGCGCGAGGGACAAGAAGCTTCAGCCTGAAGACATGAGCAACGGCACCTTTTCGATTTCGAATCTTGGCATGTTCGGCATCGAAGCGTTCACAGCAGTCATCAACCCACCCGAAGCTGCGATCCTCGCGGTTGGCACGATCCGCGACGAGCCGGTCGTCGAGGACGGCGCGATCGTACCCGGCCGTCGAATGCGCTTCACGATGAGCTGCGATCACCGACTCATCGACGGCGCCACCGGCGCGAAGTTCATGGCGGCGTTCAAGCGGATTGTGGAATCCCCCCTCAACATGCTCCTCTGAGCACAATCTTGGGGACACGCTCCCCCCTTTTAACTTGCAGCATTTCGGTGGGTTGGGAGGCGTACCGCGAAAACGCAATGAGCGCGGGTGCTGCCGCGGGTGTGGTGGGGGGTGGTTGCGGAGCTTGGGGCGTGGTCTTTCTTGATTGAACCGCCCCGCCCACCCCCACCCGTAATCCTCCCTGGCGCGCCCTTTGCTTCGCTCGGGCTTGCCGGCGCGTTCGCGCCGAGCTTCGCCCTTCGGGCTCGCGCTGCCGCCTGCGGTCTGATGGGTTGGGTTTCGGGGCCGTCCATTTACGCAACTGGATATGAATGGAGGGGCGCGGCATTCGCTTTGCTCTGCCTTGCCGGCGCGTTCGCGCCGGGCTTCGCCGTTCCGGCTCGCGCTGACGCGCATGGGTAGGGGGCGGCTGGGTCAGCGCCAAACTGCCTTGCCCGTGTCCGCGCTCGTGCAAATCTCTGCCCCATGTCCGACCCCGTCTCCCAAGAGCTCTTCGTCCGCGCTTCCAAAGTGATTCCTGGCGGTGTCAATTCCCCGGTGCGCGCCTTTGCTGCGGTGGGGGGCGAGCCGGTGTTCATCAAGGCGGCTCACGGCCCGATGCTCGTTGGTGCCGACGGAACGGAGTACGTCGACTACATTGGATCCTGGGGGCCCATGGTCCTCGGTCACGCGCACGCAGACGTCGTGGCAACCATCCAGGAGACCGCCACGCGGGGTTCGAGCTACGGCGCGCCGACCGAGTCCGAGATCGTCATGGCCGAGCGGATTCGCGATGCGGTTCCCTCCATGGAGATGTCACGCCTCGTCTCGAGCGGCACCGAGGCGACGATGGGGGCGATCCGGGTCGCCCGCGGCTACACGCGTCGCGATCTGATCGTGAAATGCATCGGCGGCTACCACGGCGGCGCGGACTACCTGCTCGTGAAGGGTGGCAGCGGGCTTGCGACGCTAGGCGAGCCGGACAGCGCGGGTGTTCCTGCGGCGATCGCAGGTACGACCCTGCTCGTCCCCTACAACGATGGCTACGCGCTCGAAAAGCTTTTCGCCGAGCGCGGAAGCGAGATCGCCGCGGTGATCATCGAGCCCGTCGCAGGCAACATGGGTTGCATCCCCCCGGACCCCGACTGGCTCGAGACGATCCGGACGCAGACCCAGAATCACGGCGCGCTCTTCATTTGCGACGAGGTCATGACGGGCTTCCGGGTGGCCTGGGGAGGGGCGCAGGCGCGATTCGACATCCAGCCGGACCTCACCTGCCTCGGCAAGATCATCGGGGGCGGCCTCCCGGTCGGTGCGTACGGCGGAAAGCGCGAGATCATGGAGAAAGTAGCGCCAGTCGGGCCGGTGTATCAGGCAGGCACCCTCAGCGGGAACCCGTTGGCCGTCGCCGCGGGCCTTGCGACGATCGAGTACCTGCTTCGCCCAGGAGTCTACGAGGACCTCGAAGAGAGAGGCGCTCAGGTGCAAGACATGCTGGTCGAGCACGCCGGTCGCGCGGGCGTGCCAATCACCGTCCAGCGCGTCGGCTCGATGCTGACCGCGTTCTTTCGGAGCAAGCCGGTCCGCAACTGGGACGAGGCCTCGGACACCGATCGCGAGGCGTTCGGCAGGTGGCACGCGGCGCTCCTCGATCACGGGGTCTACTGGCCCTGCAGTCAGTTCGAGGCGGCCTTCATCTCGCTCGCGCACGACGCGGCGGCCCTCCAGAAGACCGGCCAGGCGTTCAAAGCAGCGTTCGCCGCCCTCTGACGTCGCCAAAAACCAGGATTTTCTGGGCCGAAGTGGTCTTCGACCAACCTTGACCCCATATCCCCCATGCTATAGGCCGCGCGCCTTTGGGCGCGGATCCTTGGAACTGTAGGGAAACGATGTGCTGGCGATGCTCCTCAACCGGGAACAACGGGAGCAGCTCAAGCGAGTGGGCAGCTTGTCGACGATTGGGCTCGAAATCGCCCTTTCGATCAGTCTCGGCTACTTCGGGGGCCGTTGGTTGGACGAGAAGCTCGGAACCGAAGCTTGGCTCGAATGGATTGGCCTTGGTTTTGGGCTTGCCGCCAGCGCACTAAGCCTCTACAGGGTCGTCCGCCGCGCCCAGCGGATGATGGAAGAAGAAGACGAGAAGTCTCCGTGATCGATCAACTGAAAACACAAACCCCACGCTACGTCGCGGTCAGCGCGATCGTGCTCGTTGGCTTGGCCTTCGTGCTTGGGGGGCCTGTGGTCGGCATCGGCGCAGTCGTCGGAGGCGTCGTGGCGACGTTGGATGCCTGGGCGATCACTTGGCTCGCAAAGCGCATCGTCACCGGCGCAGGGTTCATCGGTAGCGGGTTGGCCGCCGGGCTGCTCGGCGTGAAGCTCGTCGTGCTTCTGGCGGTCTGTTGGGCGTTGCTCGCGCGTTTGGGCGCCGACCCGCTCGGCTTCTCCCTGGGGCTCGGTGCGTTGGTCATCGGGATGCTCTTGGCGGGCGTCGATCTCTTGATTCGAGAAGCACACCCCGCACGGGACGTGCAGGCGGCGGGGGAGGGCTGAGGCGTGCCACACGGCGAATCATGGTTCAGCTTCTTGCCGTTCCTCGAGTCCCTTTCGCACTGGGTCTCCGAGATGTTCGGCCCGAGCTACATGGAGCACAATCCGCACCTCGGTGTGCAGCATGTCGTCGCGTACGCGACCGTGGTGTTTTTCCTCATCGGCGTCGGGTTCTACGTCAGCCGCAAGCTCAAGAACACCGAGGACAACATCCTCCCGGAAGGCAAGGTCACCTTCTACGGCTTCATCGAGACCATCGTGGGCGCGACTTACAAGCTATCGGCCGATTTGATGGGGGCGAAGCCAGCAGCGTACTTCTTGCCCCTCATCGGCGCCTGCGCCCTCGTGATCTGGTTCTCCAACGCGTTTGGTTTGATTCCGGGCTTCCTGCCGCCGACGGACAACTTGAACACCACGTTCGCGATGGCGATCGTCATCTTCTTCGTGACCCACTGGTACGGTGTGAAGGAACACGGCTTCGTGAAGTACTTCTCGCACTTCTTCGGCCCGAAGGTGCCGTGGTGGATCGCCTGGTTCATCGCCCCGTTGATGTTTGTCATCGAGATGATCTCGCACGTCGTGCGGCCGATCACGCTAGGCATTCGACTGATGGCCAACATGACCGCCGACCACATGGTCCTCGGCATCTTCGTCGGCTTGTTTGCGGCCATGGGGCTCGTGTGGCTGCCGGTGCCGGTCGTCTTTTACATGATGGGCGTGCTGGTCGTCACCGTCCAGACCTTGGTCTTTTGTCTGCTCTCGGTGATCTACATCACCCTGGCAATTGCACACGATGAAGAACACTAAGTTTCCCTCTCGGAAGAGAGGCTTGAGGAGGCTCCGGAAAATGAAGAAATTGGCTCTTCGACTTGTCAGCTTTGCTGCACCACTCGCTCTCACCGCGACCGCGTTTGCACAGGACGCGGCGTCGGACGCAGAGAATCAGGGGGTCGCGATCGCCGGCCGCGCGATGGCCGCCGGCTTGGCGATCGGTATCGCAGCGTTCGGCTGCGGCTTGGGCCAGGGTCGTGCCGCGACCGCCGCGCTCGAGGGCATCGCGCGTAACCCGAATGCTTCGGGCAAGATCCTCGTCCCGCTCATTCTGGGTCTGGCGCTCATCGAGTCGCTCTGCATCTACGCGCTTGTCATCTCGTTCACGATTCTCGGCTGAGCGATAGTCCTCGCCGGGGCGTTCCGATCACGGCGGGCCCTGGCGATATGACCGCACTCGCGCCATAGTGATCAGTATGACGAGCGAACGCGACCGAAGCCCCACTGTGGAGCCCGTGCAAAAGCGGGGGCTCCCCGGTGCGGTGAAGGTCGGCATCGTGTTCGTGGTGCTCGTGGGTGCGGCCGCTTGGTTGCTCTCGGGCAGCGACAACCCCTTCGTGTACTCGAAGCTAGTGCACGATGTGATGAGCGAGCCCGATTCGTTCAAGGGGCGGCGCCTTCGAGTCGAAGGCGAGCTCCGGCAGGGGTCGATTCAGTTTCGAGAAGACCCCTGCGAGTGGCGTTTCGTTCTTTACAAAGAGGACAAAGAGATGCCCGTGCGCTTTCCGCAGTGCGTCGTCCCCGATACCTTCCGGGACGGCATGGGCATTCAGGTGACGGTGCAGGGCGAGCTCGGCAATGATGGCGTGTTCCTCGCCAACCAGGTGATCCCGCGCTGTCCCTCGAAGTACGAGATGCAGGAGCG
>JABDJF010000075.1 GCA_013002645.1 Myxococcales bacterium | reverse complement strand
AGCTGGTGCTGGTCGAGGACGCCGGAGAAACCGTGCTGCACTCGGGCGACAGCGCCGGATGGCCCGCCGGCGTGTCCGATGGGCATCACCTCCAGAATCGCAGTCAGACCGACGCTACCTTCCTGGTCGTTGGGACCCGCAACGACGAAGACCACGGCGAGTACTCCGACATCGACATGGCATTTGGCCCCGGCCGCTACACGCGTAAAAAGGCCGGGCGCTACCTGCACAAAGACGGAACGCCGTACTGATACGCTCCGACCCAACCATGCGCACCCGCTACCTCGACCTCCTGTTCTTCACCGGCTTCGCCTTTCTGCTCTGTCACGAGCTCGACGCGGTCGCGCAGGCCGAATGGCGTCTGCTGCCATTCCTCTCTGGGATGAACGACTCAGATGCCTACGTGGTGTTCGTGGCGCTCCACGTCCCGCTGCTCGCGCTCATTCTCTGGTGGACTGGCTCCACGGTGCTTCGCACGCGGCGACGATCGCAACTCCTCGTCGACGCCTTCCTCGTGATTCACGCCGTCCTCCACACCGCGCTCCGTTCTCACGACGACTACAACTTCCACACGACGCTCTCCGAGGCCTGCATCTACGGCGCAGCCGCGTTGGGCCTCATCCACGCCGCCTTGTCGATTCGCTACCGGCGCCACTGACGCGCATTAGAAAGAGGTCCGACAAGAGGTTGACCAGAAACTCGGATTGTCACGCAACCCCGTCGACGCTTCGGCCGATCACGCGCCCCCGAACCGGGAAGGGCGTTTGTAGCGGCTATCAGCAACCTAAATCCAGCGGGTCGTCCAATTCCGCCGCCCTCGCGTCGTCGAGATCGGAGGCGTTGGCAGGTCGACTGCGCTCTGTCCGCCTTCGCCGTAGCGATCGACCAATACCGGTAAAGAAGGTGAACGACCTTCCCAGGTTGAAAAGCACGCAACTCCTATGTCGCGGAGTCACTCCCAACCGCAGCCTGAGGTTCAAGCAAGTCGAGAAGTATCGGCAACCTGGACGCACAGGTTACCGTTGTGCCCAGCATGGACGTATTCGCATGAACCGCGATCGGGTAGCCCTCATCTTCTTCGTGGCAGCCTTTGGTGCCTTCGTCTATTTCGTGTTCCTCGAGAAAGAGCCGATGGACCAGCCGGTTTCGCTCAATGGAAGGAACTATGCACTCAGCGAAACCATGAAGAGCTCTGGGGTGAAGAACTACTTCTTCACGGAGAATGGTGAGGAGTTTGAGTCCGCCACGGAGTTCATTCAGTTCATCGTCTTTGAAGAAGAGATACCGGAAGGGACTAGAAGGTCGCTCTGGGGAAGGCTCGCGAGACAATACGGCATGGAAGAGACACCCTCGCAGAGCGGAAACTACTTCGGAACTAGCAATCGACGGGGAGTATCCGTAGTGAGCTACGGCGCGGAGGTCACCATGGATAGTGGCCTCAACTACACTGCTTACGTGCGCGCCCGGACACCGAATTTCGATCTGACCGAAGCCAGGTCTCAGTCTTCTCAGCGGATCGATGAATTGCGGACCTTGTCTGGTCAACTGACGCGTTGACGTGATGGTGCGCGTGCACGAGGGACGTTCGCTACTCCACGTTGATCCGTACGCCGGCGCGGCCCGTCAGCGGCGCTTCGCCGCCAGCGCCGCCCTTGTCGGTGTAGGTCACTTCGATGGCCCAGAACAAAGCGGCGTCTAGGTTTCCGTGGTCGGGAAGCGTGGTGTCGAAGCTGAAGGTGCACCCGGTCGCTGTAGACTCTGGATGGGTGTGGCCGTCGTGACCGAGACGTCGGTCCCAAGTGATGTCTTCGCAGAGGATCTCGTCGTCTTCGGCATCGCTCGCCTCTACCTGGAGCTCGAGCGTGGTGCCTGAAGGAACGGTCGTTCCGTTTGGGAAGGCGCCGCCGCTCGAATTTTCGATCTGAAGCACCGGGGGCGTGTTGCCTGCGTTGATCTTTCGGACGAACGGAAAGCTTCGGCGGCCCTCCGAATCGATGACGGTCAAGATCGCCTCGAAGACCCCGGGCGCAGTGTAGACGTGCTCGAACGAGGCCTCGGTGCTGTCGACGGTGCCGTCGCCGTCCACGTCCCACTCATAGCTTTGGATGCGAGCGATCCGGCCGGGAGCCACCGAGTCTCGACCGGAGAACGAAACGGTCAGCGGGGTCGGGCCAGAGATGCTGGACGCATCGAGCACGGCGGCGGGTCGAAGCTCTCCGGTTTCGGAGTACTGTATGCGGCTCACTCGCGCGTCGTCGTTGTCGCCGAAGAACGCGCTGCCAAACTCGAGCACGAACAGCTCGCCGTCCGGCCCGACTTCGACGTCGATCGGCCGAATGAAGCGCTCCCACGGGAGCACGCCGCGCAGGCTTTCGAGCTCACCAGCGGCAGTGAAGCGTGCGCCGACGAGAAGATCGCGTGTCCATTCGGTGACGATCAGCCGGTCTTGCAGGTACCCGGGCAGGGCCTCGGAGGCAGACGCTGGCTGCGTCGAGTAGTACGCCCCGGCGATCGCGGTTCGCCCCTGTAGGAAAGTCTGGGCGATTCCGAGCTCCGTATAGGAACGCGAGTCGTAGTCGTAGTGGATCGCCGCGGGGACCTTGCCATCGCAAAGGAACGGCGCGCCGACCATCCCCGTCTCGAAATCGACGTCGCTGTAAGGCTGGTTGTCGCCTATGCAGAACGGCCAGCCGTAGTCACCGGGTGCGTCGGCGACGTTCACTTCGTCGAAGCCGCGTGGGCCCTGGGGGCCGTCGGCACGCGCGTCGGGACCGACGTCGCCCCAGTACAGACGGCCGGTGTCGGGGTTGACCGCAATGCGAAACGGGTTGCGCGTGCCCATGACGTAGATCTCGGGTCGGCCTTCCTCGCCAGACGGAGCGAACAGGTTGCCGCTCGGAATCGTGCCGTCGGGGTTGATGCGCAGGATCTTGCCGCGCAGGTCAAACGGATTGCCAGACGTGCGCTGCGAGTCGAACGCCTCGCGCCCGGGACGCTCGTCGAGCGGCGCGTAGCCCGATGATTCAAAGGGGATGGTGTTGTCACCTGTAGAAACGAAGATCGTTCCGTCGGGCGCGAACTCGAGCGCACCGCCCTCGTGATTGACTTCGCGGTCGCTCGGTACGCGAAGAAGGACAACCTCCGAGGCTGAAACGATCGTGCCGTCGGCGTTCGTGCTGAAGCGCGCGAGCACGTTTTCGCGCGTTTCGGCCTCTGCAAAGTAGAGATAGAGCTCGCCATTGGCGGCGAAGTCCGGGTCGAGCGCGATGCCAAGCAGCCCGTTTTCGCCGACGAGCGAAACCTCCACGTTACCGGCGTCGATCACGCGGCCGGTTTCCTTGCGCCAGAGCTTGATTTCGCCGGTGCGCTCGATGTAGTACAGGTCGCCGTCGGGCGTGGCCGCCATCGCAAGCGGGTTGGCGGTCTGGTCGGTGATCGCGACTTTGTTGTACTGGTTCGGCGCGCGCGCCGCCCACCGAATGCCCTCGAGCACATGCTGGCGGAACCAGTCGAGCGACCAAGTGCGCGGTTCGTGGCCGATATTGGTGTACCAAGAACGGCCTCCTTCAAACTCCTTGTACCAGGCGACCGGGTGGTCGCCGTCGGTAACCTCGGTCATCGGTGGCATTCCAAATATGTGCGGAAGCGCGCCCACCGCAGCAGCGTCCACCGTCAATAGGATGCTGGAGTACCAGCGCGGGTTTCGACCATAGCTGTAGATCTCGTCGTCATGCATGAACGTGGCGTCGAGCATGCTCGTCGACGGGTGCTCGCCGTCTTCAACAGTGAACTCGAACGGTCCTCCATACACCACCATGCCGTCCGCAAATGATGCCTCCTGGTGTGTTGTAAAGAGCGCACCGACCAAGTCTTCGTACCAGGGCCAATCGTGCTCGGTGTCGGCCGCCGAGTGAACGCCCGCATAGCCCTTGCCAGAACGAATGAACCGTTGCAGCGCCCCCTGCTGCGATTCGTCGAATACGTTGCCGGTGGTGTTGACGAACACGACGACATCGAACGGCGCCAGGCCCTCATCGCTGAAGACCGACGCGTCCTCGGTGAGCGCGATATCGATCTCTTCGGCTGGGTCCAGATTGCCGAGCCATTCGACCGCGTCGACGATCGAGTCGTGCCGAAAGCCCACCGTCTTCGAGAAGACCAGTGCGGAGATCGGACCTTCGATAACGGTGCCGCCGCTTCCGCTACCGCCGCCGCTTCCGCTACTTCCTCCGGTTGCGGCAGTACCGCCGGTGTTCGAGCTGTCGTTGCCGCATCCAGTCATCGCTGCGATCGAGAGCAACACTACCAGGTAAGTCGCGAACGCGCCGCGATTCGGCCCCACGTGCCGCGAGTGACTCAGCATCCAGAGTAGGTACCACACTCCGGCCGGGGCCGGGCCGTCCAGTCACCGTTTCAATGAAATAGGCCGCGACGCCCGTAAAGGGCTCGGGCAACCAGCGGATGATCTGACCAAGGTTGGCCAGAAAGCCGGATTGTCACGCAAGATCCGAGCTCCGTGGCCGACAACGCGCCCCCCGGCAGATCTGAATTCTACGGTCTGACCAGGGTGCCGCCCGTCAGTGTCCAGATAGCCGTGAGTCCGCTGAACCAGCTCAGGCGGGCACGCCGATCGCGGGCCAAAGCACGCGGCCCTCTTGGATCTCTTTCATGAACCAATCGTGGTAGCCGCGCGCGAGGATCCACTCGATGCGGTCGCCACGCCAGAAGATTTTGTTGCGCTCGACGCCCTCGAACGATGCGGGGTTGGACATGAACGTCCTCGTGCGGGCCAGGTCGTTCGCGAAGATCGGCGTGCTTCTGCAGCGCTTGTACCAAGCGAATAGATCCGGATAGCGGGATTCGTCGAAGGGCACTTGGAGAGTCCGGGCCCCGCTCAGATGTGGGAAGAGCGCAATGTCCGCGATCGAGAGCTCGCCGCAGACCCAGTCGCGATCGCGGAGCTCGGCGTTCAAGGCTTCGTAGATCGAAGCGAGGTCCGCGCGCGCCGCGTCGAGTAGCCCCTCGGGCAGCTGGTCTGGTCGGATCGCCCAGAGCCAGTAGCTGATGTCGACCAGGATCGGGTCGACGGTGGTGTCGGCGCACCGCTCCCAGGCGCGTGCCTTGACCCACGTCGCGGTGTCGACCGGATAGATCGGATGGTCCGGAAACACGCGCTCGAGGTACGCAGCGATGTCCGCCGAGTTGACCACGATCAGCCCATCGTGATCGATGGCTGGCACCTCGATGCGCCTGTTGACCTGTGCAAGCCGCTCGCGGTTCACGGGAGTGAGTCCGTCGATGTTCTCGTACTCGATTCCCTTGTGGTCGAGGATGATCTGCACTTTGCGTGCGAAAGGGCTAAACGCGTTGCCGTAGAGGGTGAGCATGGGACGTCTCCTGAGTTGTGCATCACCGTAGAGAGCGCACTTCGATCGCGCAACCGACGTTGCTGGGGCCGTCGTCCTGATGTCGGTGCCCTTTCCAACGAGGTCTCGCACCCGTGCTATTCTGCAAACCGGCATGACTCGGAGCGCGGACCAGGATCAGGTGGCCGACTTTGGCGTGGACACCGGCTTAATCGACGCGAACCTCCGCCTGTCGGTCGAAGAGCGAATGCGGCGCCATTTCGAGCGGGTTCGGATGTATCAGCGGATGCAGGCACGCACGCTGAGTGCGAGTGAGCGCGCCTCGTTGCGGCAGGCCCACGTCGATGAGGCCATTCGTCGCTGGGGCGACGCGGTTCCCAAGTGACGAGTCCCCAACAGCAGACCGAGCGCCTTCTTGAGGTGCTAGCGGACTCGGGACTGGACTTCGTGGTGATCGGCGGCGTTGCGGCGATCGCTCATGGAGCAACGACAGCGACTCAAGATCTCGATATCGCAATGCAGTTAGACCCGGGCAAGGTCCGGCAACTCCTCGAAGCGCTGGCACCGTACCAGCCCGTCCATTTCACACGGCCGGATCTTCCTCTCGTTGCCGAGAATGCCGAGTCTCTCGCCGAGTTTCGCCTGCTGTTGGTTGAGACTGAGCTCGGTCGCCTCGATATTTTGTCGGAGGTCGAACCCTTCGAGAGCGTGTCGAACCTACCCACCGTGCGGCTGTCTCTGTTACCGGAGCGGTCATTCGATGTCATCGATCTCGACGCACTGATCGAGGTCAAAGCACGCGTTGGGAGAGGCAAGGACAAGATCCTCGAAGAAGAGCTTCGCGCAGTAAGAACCCGACGTCAGAACGCCATCGACGACGAGTAGCGCACTCAGGCTTGCTCATCCTCTGGCACCATGTTTCCATGGCCAGTTGAATACTTCTTTCATCTCTTAGGTGACCCGTGTTGGCTCGACTCTTCACCCTCCTCCTTCTTGCGCCCTCCCTAAGCATGCTCGGATGCGGCGACGACGAACCGGTGCCAATGGGCAATATCGAAGTACGCATCTTTGTCGAAAAAGGCGTTGTGCAGTCTGTCGAGTACAACGCAATCTGTCCTGAATTCGAAGAGCAATTTCGGCCTCCACTCGAAGTCTAGGAGCCCGAGCAGGGGAACCTCGAAGTGTGGGTTCTCTACAGCCGCTTTCTCCCGGGGCCGTGCACCCTCTTTCTCCGAGGAAGAGACCGAGACGGCGAGGTGATTTGCAGCATCGAGCAGTCCTTCACGGTCGACGGTCCATTGACCGAGGTGGAATTCATCTTCCATTGCGACACGAGTCCCGAAACCGCGATCTGGTCGGATTGAACGCCGCGCGCACCCCCGTCTCGCCAGCTTCGAAATCGACAAGACCGCGTGCAACAAAGGCGAATCACAAGACAGATCCGACCGAGGTTGACGAGAAAGTCGCCCGCCGCTCATTGACGCCTCCCGACCTCCGCGCGTAGCATCGACCGAACCGCGAGACCCAAAGCCGGCTTGGTCACTCTCGCGAGATTGGGAAATCAATGCTTAATAACTCGCGCCCCGGACGGCGCTGCCCGGCCCGCATCTACGCGAAACGCCTAGGGCCGCTCGTTGCGCTGTCGCTCGTCCACGTCGGCTGTGGCGACGAGGCCACCCCTGAACCGCAAATCACGCTCGAAGTGCAGGCGCCGGTCTCCCAGCGCGGCGCGACCGTCGCGAGCTTGGACTACGAGATCGCCTGCGACCGGGACTGGAGCACAACGGACGCGGAGGGCACATTCGTTCCCGCCCTCCGTCGCGACGGAACGATGGAGCTCGTGGGCCCGGCTACCGAGCCCGCTGAGCGAAACCTCTGGCGCGCAGCGGAGCAACCTCTAGATGGGCTCTGCTTGCTGAACCTGCTCGGACGCGACGAGCAAAACCAAACCATCTGCACCGCAACGGAGACGTTCGAGGCAACCGAGGGCCAGGCGACCCTCGTAGACGCCGTCATTGCTTGCGATCGACTACCTAGTTTCGCCGGGGCGGCGAACATCGCCGTAGCGATACCCGAATCGATGCTCGAGGTGGATTTGCAAACAGTCGAATTCACCGTCGACTGCAGCGGGGGAGGAACCGCCTTCTTCGAAGGGACTGACGCCCAAGTGATCATCAATGGCAATCTCGAGGTGGTCGAAGACGTAGAAGGGGGAGACCTGGGCGTGTGGAATTCGTTCTTCGACCTACCGGCGGGGGTCTGTACGATCCAGCTTCGCGCCCGCGACCAGGACGACGAGGTCATCTGCACAGCGGACGACGGAGTCATCATCGCGCCGAACCAAACAACCGAAGCTCCGCTGGTACTGCTCTGCGGCCTCTAGGGCTTCTTAGCCCACAGCGCTCATCGTGAACGGCCAATTGCGCGCAGAAGGAAGATCCGGCCGTGCCGAGCCGGGGTCTCGTGATTTCAGGAGCTTGGCGGGTTTGCGATGGCCGTTCCGCGAGTGACCGCCGGCGGGCACCACTTCATGAAACTACTGCGTAATCCGTAGGCGAATGCAGCATTTGGGGCAACGCGGGTCGGATCTCTCTTCCTCTGCCCATCAACATCGGAGGCTTCTACGACAGCAAAGTCGAACCACCGTCACACCGCGCGAGGGATCGAGTCCAGAGCCTTCATTGGGACGCGGGCGGCTCAGCGACGCATTGCGGCTCTGGTTCCGGCTCGCAGCCGTCTTCGCAAAAGGCCGATGCGGTCCACAGGCCCTCGCTACAAACCTGAATCACCCGGCCCTCGCAGCGCGCGTTTCCGTCTTGAGCGCACGGGACGGGCGTGCAGACACCGGTGCAGCTGGGGTCGGTGGCCATGTCGCACACGGTGCGCGGATCGTCGACGCAAACCGATCCCTCCGGGGGGGCACCCAGGAAGTCCCTGCAGCCTGCTGGGTCGGTACAGAAGCACTTCCAGGTGAGCACCGTACCTCCCATGCAGTCGAACTGTGCACACTGTTTCGACGACGTTCCCATGCAGAACCTGCCGTAACCGCAGTCGCGATCGTTTTGGCACCATTGCGGAGGACACACGTCGCGACACTCACATCCACCTGGGCAGGTTTCGCCCGACGTGGGATCGCACTCGTCGTCGGGCAGGTCGACGCAGGCGTATCCCGTGGCGCAGCGCTTTTTGTCGCTCATACACGAGTCTTCGACGCACACGGGGCGAAGTTCGTAGACGTCGCACACCTCACCCTCGTTGCAGTCCGTCGGGGCAAAGCAGTCCGGGTAGGCGTAGACCGTCCTGGGCTCGAAGGGGAGGCATCTCGCGTGCACCTCGATGATCTCGTCGATCAGCTCAAGGGTTTCCGGGCTGAGCGCAACGTCGTCTTGGATCTTGAAAACCCAGCGCAAACCTTGCCCGGACACGAACACCGTACGGTCGAAGCAGGGCCGGCCGGGTAGGCAGATTTCCATGGACCGAACGGATTCCAGGGCCGCGGAGTCGGCATCGTACGCAGGTCTTCGCTCCTCATCATCGAGCAGGTCGATCAGTCGAGCCGCGAGCTCCGAGCCACCGCTGCGCGAGCTCGAATCGACCCCGCAACTCAGGTTCCCGCTGAGCCAGATCTCAAAATCGCGGTGGTACCAGTCCAAGTTGAAGCTGATCGAGTACATGATGGGGGCCGCAAGGGACTTGTTGTGTACTAGCGCTCCTTCCGCGAAGTAGTTGTGATGGCCCGAAACCTCGAGGTCGTACACGGTGACCCCGCGCTCCAGCTCACCGATCCCACGCACGCTCGCGCGGGCGACCGGGTCACCTTCGAACGAGAGGAGCACCACCCCCGGGCCGAGGTCCGACGCGGGGACATATCGTCCCTCCGCGGGTACGAAGAAAGGGTGCTCGTCGGTCACGCGGAGCGTTCGGCCGCTGCTCAGCGTCAGGGAGCGTACGGCTGCGCCGTGGTGGACGGCCCTTTGGATGACGGTGCCGGGCACCCGGGTACCGCGTGCGGCATCAAAGCTCCAAACCGTGTCGCCCACGCGCAGGTCCTCGATCGCCACCTCACCGAAGGGCGTGTCGATTCGAGTCCCGCCGGCGAAACAGTGGTCGCCGTCGCCATTGGAACAGCCGAGGCCGACGAGGCTCGCCGTGACCAGCAAGGAAAAGGCTAAGGAATGCAACATGCCCAATCGTACCGGGCTGGGCGCCACTGCACTAGCCCCTAGGTGTTGGACGGCCGCAGTGTCGCTTGCGGGCGGGAGAGTACTCGATGAGGCGTTCCACCCTCTCGCGCACGTCGCGGACAGCCGCTGTCCAGATATCCGTGAGTTCGATGGGGCAAGGCAACGCTGTCCAGATATCCGGGATTCTTAGCGGCGAGATGGCGTAGACCATAAGCTACAATCCGCCCTGATGTTCCGCCAGACACGCCACTGCTGGATTTGGATTCTGCTGCTCGCGGCGTGCGCTTGCGGCGGCTGCAAGAAGGACGCTCCGCCTCCGGAGCTCGCCCACAAACGGGCAGCGGAAGCGATGGCACCCATCGGCGCGAACCGCACCCAGCTCGTGACCGTCGTCTCCAAGCAATGGGACGAGTTCCGCGCAACCTTGCGTCGTTTCGAACGCACGCCGCAAAAGCGTTGGAAATCGGTGGGCCCATCGGTCGAGGTCGTCCTCGGTCGCGAAGGGTACGGCTGGGGACGGGTCTTGCAAGGGACGAGCGCGCCTCCTGGGCGACCGGGTCCCATCAAACGCGAAGGAGACGGCCGCTCGCCCGCAGGCGTGTTTGGCATTGGCAACGCGTACGGCTACGCGCCTACGCGCGACGACCTGTCTCTGCCCTACGCCCAGGCGAGCGACGAGCTCCGCTGCGTCGACGACCCTCAGTCACGCCACTACAACCAAATCGTTTCGACTGAGGACGCCGAACCCGATTGGCAGAGCGCGGAGTACATGCGCCGCGAAGACGACATCTACGTGCTCACGATCGTCGTCGAACACAACACTGTCGAGACCAAGCCTGGGGCCGGCAGTTGCATCTTCATCCATCTCTGGGAAGGCCCCGACAAGGGCATGAGCGGTTGTACGGCCATGCCAATGGACGCGCTCGAAGAGCTCGCGGCCTGGCTCCAACCTGGCGCCGTCCTCGTCAGCTTGCCGCACGCCGAATACGAAGCACTGAAGCGCCCCTGGGGGCTCCCAGCCGCACCGCAACTCGGCGCGCGCGATTCCCAACGCCGCTGACAGATCCCGGACACAGCGCGTCTGCCAATTCCGCCACCCTCGCGTCGTCGAGATCGGAAGCGTTGGCAGGTCGATTGCGCTCTGTCAGTCTTCGCGGTACCGATCCACCAATACCGGTGATTGTGATTCAACCGAAATTCACGATTGGGCAGCTCGTCCACCACAAGCTCTTCGAATACCGCGGGGTCGTGGTCGACGTCGATCCAGAGTTCTCGCTGAGCGACGAATGGTACGACCAGGTTGCCAAGAGTCGACCGCCCAAGGACGCGCCCTGGTATCGGGTGCTGGTCGGCGGCGCCATCCACGAAACCTACGTCGCCGAGCGTAACCTCGAACCGGACCAGCTAGGCGCCCCCATCGAGCAGCTGATAGCCGCTACAAACGCCTTCTTTCCTGAAACCGAAAGTAGACAGATAAGGCGTTCTGCGCAATTCAGGAGCTGAGTGAGGTCGTCGAGGACCTTCATCAGCGGCTTGACATCGTTGGCGTGGAGCCCTGCCGTCGGCTCGTCGAAGACCAAGAGCGAGCCCGGCGACGCCCGGAGAAGGGCTTCGGCCAGCTTGAGGCGCTGCGCCTCGCCGCCCGACAAGGTGTTGAGCGGCTGTCCGAGTCGCAGGTAGCCCAGGCCCACGTCGAGCATTGGCCGAAGCGCTCGGCTGATCAGGGCGTCGTCCGCGAAGTGCTCGGCCGCCTCCCGGGCAGTGAGCTCGAGCACCCCGGCGATGTCGCGGCCCATGTAGCGGACGTCGAGGACTGGACCCACGAACCGGCGCCCCTGGCACTCCGGGCAGCTGAACACCACGTCGGCCAGAAATTGCATCTCGACCGTTTCGGCGCCGTCGCCCCGGCACGCTTCGCAGCGACCGCCGGTCACGTTGAAGGAAAAGAACCCGGGCTTGTAGCCTCTCTCTTTCGACAGCGGTTGCTGGGCAAACCGAGCTCTAAAGATATCCCAAATCTTCAAATATGTCGCGGCGTTTCCCCTCGAAGTTCGGCCTAACGG
>JABDJF010000072.1 GCA_013002645.1 Myxococcales bacterium | reverse complement strand
CGCTCCTGCTGAGCCTGCTGGTGCGGGAGGGTCTACTCGAAAGCGAAGAAGCGGGCCGGCGTCCGAGCGCTTAGCGCCCCGAGCCGCCAGAAAGAGATGAGTATGCTGGAGGAGCTCCTCCCAGGCGTCACGCACGCCCCAAACCCGCACCCGATGTTCGTACATTTCCCAATCGCACTTTGGGTAGTGGCTGGGTTGTTTCTTCTTCTCGGGATGCTCCGCCGTCGAAACGATCTTTTCGCCACCGGCCGATGACTTCTCTATCTCGGCGGGATCGGCGCCGCGGCCGCCGTCGCAACCGGCCTTTGGGCGGCCGACGCGTTGGGCCACGATTCATCCGGGCACGAGCTCGTGCACGTACATCGTGATTTCATGCTCGCCGCCTCTGGGCTTGGGTTGATCGCGATGCTCGGAGCAGCCGCGCTCCGCGATCGTCAGAACACCGCGGCAAGATGGGCGCTCACGGGGCTGGTCTTGGTGACGGTCGGGGTCCTGACGCTTGGTGCGGACCGCGGCGCTGCTCTCGTGTTCCAACATGGAGTCGGTGTTGTCGTTCAACCCCAGCCGCCCTTGGACGATCCGCACGCAGACGAACACGACGCGAGTCACGACCACGCGCACGGCTCTCACTGAGCCTCTCGGACTTAGGCCCTTCCTAAACCGGCCGCTCGCAGCACCGTTTCATCGGGGCCGCGACCCGCGCAGCAGTCGGCCAGCGCTCCATCGATGGCGACCGCAGGGACCGACCGAATGCCCAACGTGGCTGCACGGCTCGCGACAACCGGATCGCGCATGTCTAGGATGGTCACTTCGCATGATGGGCACGCGACTCGGTTCACGAGGTCGATCGTCTCTACGCACGCGGGGCAACCCGCGCTGAACACTTCGATGGTTCTTGTTTTTTCCATGATGGATTCCTTTCATATTTCTAGAGGTGGGGCGCTTTCGGTGCATGCAGGGCATGACGCGGCATCTCTCCGCTTCGGCCAGGCATTCCAAAGAGACGCTACGACGAGTAGCGCGATGCCTCCGTACATGGCTGCGTCGCTGTCGAGGACAAACTTGCCGACGAGCACGGAGGCTCCGGCCAGTAGCCCGAGAAGGAAGGGCCGGTATCCACGACGCCGGCGTGCACGAAATCCGAGTGCCCCGACGGCGCCGACGAGGAAGACGCCGGTCAGCGGAAGCAAATACGTCGTGTCGACGAGGAAGCCGAGTCCCATCGAGCCCATGAGTCCGGCATAGGCCGGCCAACAGGCTGGGCACGCAAGCTTCGGGAGCAGCGACATGCCCACCGCGGGGAGCACCGCGGCGCTCGACTGCCATCGACCCGGTCCCTTACCTGGCGGTGCGGGCGTCACAGGGCCTCGCGCCTCGAGCGCTGCGGTGATTTCCCGGACCGAGGGCGCGCCGGTCATTCTGCCGTTCGCTGCGTAGATGCGGCAACTGGCCGTGCCGTCGATCGGTTCCGCGCCGCTCACGTCCCGCCCATCCACGAGGATGGTTGGAGAGGCATAGCCCCGGGCATGTTCGGGAATCGCCGAATCGCTCGAACACCATTCCCGCCAATGCGGGGTTAGGTCGAGCTGCCCGAATGCCCGCATCAACTGTCCGCGCGCTCCGTCGACGTTTGGACAATCCGGATCGTAGATGAGCTCGACTCTAGGCACGCGCATCCTCCTCTCGGTCGAGCTCTTCCAGAATCGGGCATTCGCTCGTCGGGCCGCTTCCATTGCAAGAAGCCGCCAGACGCTCGAGTGCGACCTTCATCGCCGCCAAGCTCTCGATCTTTGCTTCGATCGATTCGATCTTGGTCCGAGCGCGCTGGCGAACGTCCGCACAGGTGCGCTCTGGGTCGACCCGCAACGAGAGAAGCTCAGAGATCTCTTTGAGCGTGAAGCCGAGCTCTTTGGCGTGGCGAATGAAGCGCACTCGCCGCACCGCTTCAGTCGGATACTGGCGGTAGCCCGAAGGTCTCCGCTTTGGCTCGGCGATCAGCCCTTCGCGTTCGTAGAATCGGATCGTTTCGACGCCGACCCCAGCACGGTTGGCGAGCTCTCCGATAGTGAGGGTTTCCATATCGGTCTCCTTGCGTGCAAGGAATATAGAGTCCGTACCGTACTACGGAGTCAAGGCCTGCGTCACCGGGGCGCGCGATTGCGGCGTCGTCGAGGAGGAAACGGTATTCCGCGTGTAGCGCTGGGATCCTTGTCCAACGTGTGAATGGCCTCGGGTGTCTTGGTGTCTCTACGGCTTGGGCGGTGCAGTGTCCTGGTTCGACATCTGTGAGATCGCTGGGCCAAGGCACTCAATGAGTGCCGCAAGCGCGGCTTGATGGAGTTCCTCGAGCTCCGTCGCTGCAACGCCGAGCTTGGATCTGGCACTCGGGTAGTCGAGTCGATCTCTGTAGAGTGCGAGCAGGACCTCCCTAGGACGCCGTTCCGAAAGCTGCGCCACACTGTGTACGACGTGTTTCTGTTCGAGAGCGCTTCCTAGCAGCAGCAGCTTCTGCACGGTCTCGACGCCTGCGCTGTGAAAGCGTGAGATGCGAGTCTTGCTGAGTCGGAGCACTTCGCACACCTCACTCTGCGCCCTACCCTCGACGTACATCAGGCGCAGGACTTGGCGTTGCTGAGCGTCGGGAAGCTGCTCGATCGCGGCTCGCACGGCGTTCTTCTCGAGGCGCAGTCCAATCCCCGTGAACGGGTCGAGGTGGAGCAGGTCCGCTCCTTCGCAAACCCTCTGCGCCAAGTACTCTTTGGTGTGTACTTGCCCCGCGCCGTGAGCTTGCTCCCGCGCCATCGCCGCGTCCTTCTTCGCCGCGCGATACACGGCGCGTGGAAAGCCCCCGAGGCCCGCAAACGCTTCTTGTACCCTCCCGTGAACTCTCAAGAATGCGAACGTCTCGAGGTTGGCGCCGGATCGATGCTTTGGATCGAACTCTCGGTGCGCTTCGAGCAATCCTAGACGGCCCTCTGCAAGGAGCTCCTCGCGCGAGTCGGCCGACAGCGCTAGCCCTGCTGTCACCCGGTTCACGATGTCGCGGACAAACGACTCTCTGGCGTTGATGACCGACGCGGTACCCTCCGCCGGGACTTGAGCCATCGACGTGTTCGAAAGGCGCACGCTTGGTGGCAAACCCCGTTTCCCTTGTTCCGCTGCATCCTCGTTAGGCGGCTTGACCGCCTTTCCTTGCGCCGCTTCTGACACGAGACGGCCGAGCGCATGCTCGGCGGTCGTGGTCGTGCGCCCCACCATGTCTTCGAACGCGTCAAGAACCTCTCCCACCTCCGGGCGCTCGTGTGGGTCTCGAGATGTGAGCCGCGCCATCATCCCTGCGAACCCGTCCGGCAGGTCGCTCCGCGATGCGACGATGACCTGCCGTACATCGGTGCGACCTCGAGCCGCCAGTCCCTCCTCGATCGTAGGCGACGGAAAGAGCCTCTTCCCAATCGCTGCCTCCGTCATCGTCACCCCCAGCGAATAGAGATCGCTCGAGGCATCGGCCCTGCCGTGAAAGACTTCGGGGGCCACATACGGAGCTTTGCCCATGAAGG
>JABDJF010000469.1 GCA_013002645.1 Myxococcales bacterium | reverse complement strand
TGTCTCACGATCGACCCGGCGCGGCGCCTCGCCAACAGCCTGGGGCTCGACGAAATGACCACCAGCGAGCAGGACGTGCCCTCAACGCTCTTCGAGAGGAATGGACTGCAGTGCAACGGCTCACTCTCGGCGATGATGCTCGACACGAAGCGTACCTTCGATGATCTCGTAGCGAGGCACGCGTCGAGCGACGAGGCGCGCGACCGGATCCTGAACAATCAGATTTACAAGTACGTCGCGAGCTCGCTGGCCGGTACACAAGAGTACATGGCGATGGAGAAGCTCCACGAAGTGCGCAAGGATCCGACCTGGGATTTGGTCGTGCTCGACACGCCACCGACCGCAAGTGCCCTAGATTTCTTGACGGCGCCCGAGCGCCTGATCGATGCGATCGACTCGCCTGCGATGCGTTGGTTTCTCCAGGTCTTCGAAGGAGCGGGCAAGGAAGCATTTGGCCTGGTCGGCCGCGGCGCGACGGTCTTGCTCAGAGGCATCGGCAAGATAACCGGCATCGAGTTCTTGGAGCAGGTGGCGGAGTTCGTGAGCGGAATCAACGACCTGTTCGGCGGGTTCAAGGAGCGCGCAGAACAGGTATCCGATGCGCTTCGGAGCCCTGAGGTCGCTTTCGTGCTGGTGACCAGCCCCAATCCTCTGGCTATCGAAGAAGCCCGTTTCTTCAGCGACAAACTCCAGGAGGCGGGCATGAAGCGGGAGGCGATCATCATCAACCAGGTCCATACGCTAATCCCAGAACCCAGCATCTCCTGCGAAGCACAGGTGGCCGAGCTGAATATGGTGCTGCCCGAGTCACTCGATGCGGCCAACATTCAACCTCGGCTTAGCGAGGCCCTGAAGCTCGAGCGACGCTGGGCGGTGGCGGACCGTACGGAAGCGGAGCGATTGAACGAGCAAGTTGGCTCTGAAACCCATATTGTGGAAGTACCCGCCTTCGACGAAGATGTTCACGATCTCGCCGCCCTTGCAAGGGTGGCTTCGTACCTGACCATGGCCAACTGAGCCGTCATCATGCCGACCGATTCACCAGCGCGCTGGAGCGCAATCATCCTCGCGGCAGGCCAGGGGACGCGAATGAAGAGCAAGCGGCCCAAGGTCCTACACGAGATCGCGGGACACGCGCTGGTGTGCTGGGTGGTCCAAGCGGCCCTCGACGCGGGTGCGTCGCGCTGCCTCGTCGTCGTAGGTCACGGTCGCGACGACGTCGAGCGAGTGCTTTCGACACGATTTGGCGAACGCGTGGAGATGGTGCTCCAAGCCGAACAGCGAGGCACGGGAGACGCCGTCCGCTCCGCCATCGAGGCGGATGCTTCGCTCGAAGGTCGCGTGCTGGTGCTCTATGGCGACTGCCCTTTAATCCCTGCCGCACTGCTCCGGAGTCTGGTCGAGAAGTCGGATCGAGCAGGGGCCGACCTCGGTCTGGTCACCGCAACCCTGAGCGATCCGAGAGGATACGGCCGCATCGTGCGAGACGCGACGGGCCGCGTGCATCGAATCGTGGAAGACCGTGACTGTTCCGCCGCAGAGCGAAGCATCGACGAAGTGAACCCGGGGCTGTACGCCATTCGCGCCGGCTTCCTGCGAGAGTCCATTGCAAGACTGACGCCGGACAACGCCCAGGCGCAGATTTACCTGACGGACGTGGTCGCGCTGGCGGCGGAGCGGGGCGAGGTGCTAGACCTCGAAGGTGACATGACGGAGCTCACTGGCGTCAATGATCAACGGGACCTGGCACTCGCTTCGGCAACGCGGAGGCGGCGGATGGCGGAAGAGCTGGCGCGCGGCGGTGTCCAAATCGCCAACCTCGATTCTTTATACGTCGACGCCGAATGCGAGATCGAGCCGGGCGCATCGCTAGGCGCAAACGTGCATTTGCGCGGCCGCTGCCTCGTGCGGGCGGGAGCCCGAATCGACGTCGGCTGTGTCCTCACCAACGTCGCGGTGGACAAAGACGCCCATGTGCTGCCTTACACGGTAGCGACAGACTCGAGCATTGGAGAGGGCGCCCAAGTCGGCCCGTTCAGTCACTTGAGGCCGGACACCAGGCTCGGTCCGCGCAGCAAAGTAGGAAACTTCTCCGAGACGAAGAAGACCACGCTCGGCGAGGGGTCGAAGGTCAATCACCTTTCCTACGTGGGAAACGGTGAAATCGGCGAACGGGTCAACATCGGGGCCGGCACGATCTTCTGCAACTACGACGGCGAGCAAAAGCACACGACGGTGCTCGAAGATGGGGTCTTCATCGGCAGCGATACACAGCTCGTTGCGCCCGTGACGGTCGCACGTGGCGCATACGTGGCCAGCGGCACCACCGTGACTGAGGATGTTCCCGCCGATGCTTTGGCGATTTCGCGGACGAAACAGGAAAACAAGGAAGGCTATGCGGCTCGCCTCCGCGCCCGCCTTCGACGCAAAAAGAAGCGCTGAGCGCTTCGGCTGAGCCTTGCTCAGAAGGTGATCTTGAAGTTTCCGCCAGCCGGCGTGACGCTGAAGTCGAAGTCTGCGCCCTCTTCGCTGCGTTCGTAGTACTTGCTCGAGCACGCGATGCCCCGGTAGGCCTCAAACGCCGCAACCGAGCTGCGCGGCGCGGTTGCCGTCTGGATCCCCACCAGAACCGGCGGCGCCACGTAGAGAGCCGCCGTGAGGCCGCGACTCGCGCCCGTCCATTGGGTCGCCTTGATGGTGCCGCCGACGACGCCGTAAATCAGCGAGGCGCCCACGCCGAGCGCACCGCCCATCAGCTCTTGGACATCCGAAGCCTTCTTCAAGGTCTCGGTCGCGTATCGAAGCTTGGCGCGCCGCGCGTCCTCGGTGCTTTCATCCATTCTACGAATTCGCTTCGCACCCCAGACGTCGGGAGCGGGGATCACCGCGTGCATCAGCCCGAAGAAGTAGGCGCCGCCCGCGAGGTACGCCCAGCCAAACTTGTCCGGATCGTTGCTGTCTCGCGCAGCGTTGACGGCGGCGTAGGTCATGCCCCCGCCTCCGGCGAGCCAAAGGCTCATCCAGACATAGCGCCAGCGGGTCGCCTGCGGCTTGCCGTCGTCCATTTTCTCCTGGATGTATCGGATGCGGTAGCGCCCCTCGTCATCGCTGAGCTCCTCGAT
>JABDJF010000031.1 GCA_013002645.1 Myxococcales bacterium | reverse complement strand
AGGCTCAGCTGCGAGGTGGCCCCGCCTATCGCCAGTCGCACCCAGAGAAGATCGTTCCCGATCGTTGCCTGGAACCATCGCGTGCTCGTAGCGCCGAAAACCAGAACGGCCGCGACATGTAGGACCCCAAAGCCGCAAAGGACGGCCGTCCACAATCCCAGCGGTCGCGCTTGGCTCACTCCGCCTCCGGGCGGAGTAGCGGAAACAGCAGCACGTCGCGAATCGACGGCTGATTGCAGAGGAGCATCACGAACCGGTCCACGCCGAGGCCGAATCCGGCGGCCGGTGGCATGCCGTGAGAAAGCGCGCGGATGTAGTCTGCGTCGAAGTCCATCGCCTCATCGTCGCCACGCTCCCGGTTGCGGAGCTGCGACTCGAAGCGCTCGGCTTGGTCGTCGGGGTCGTTGAGCTCGCTGAACGCGTTGCTCAGCTCGCGGCCGTCGATGAAGAGCTCGAACCGGTCGACGTACGCGGGGTCGTCGTCGTTGCGACGCGCGAGCGGCGATACTTCCCAGGGGAACTCGGTGATGAACACCGGAACGGATCGGGCGCCATCGGCCGTTCTGTACATCGCCGCGAGGTCGGGCTCTGCGAGAAGCTCGAAGACCGCAAAGACCCGTTCGCCGTGGGACTCGCAGCCCGCGAGCTGCTTCTTCGCAGCCGGGTCGAGCTTGGGCAGGATCGCGTCGCAAGCCGTAGCGAGCGCTTCTTCGTCCTGGATCGCGCTGGGCGAAAGCGCTTCGGCCCACGGGGTGCGGGGAACCTCGCCTCGGCCGGCGCGTTCCAGTCGGTCTGCGATCGCTTTTCGCATCGGCACACGCTTCCATTCGGCTTGGAGGTCGAACGTTCGCTCGCCGACGAGGTCGGGGAATTTCGCGCGCAGATCGGCGTCGACGGCACGGAGCATGTCGACCACCAGGTCCATCAGGTCCTCGAACGTGGCGTAGGCCAGGTAGAACTCGAGGATTGTGAATTCGGGATTGTGCTTGGTGCTGATGCCCTCGTTCCGAAAGGTCCGGCCGATCTCGTAGACGCGGTCGAATCCGCCGACGAGCAGCCGTTTGAGATAGAGCTCGGGAGCGATGCGGAGGATCAGCTCGAGGTCGAGGGCGTTGTGATGGGTATCGAAGGGCTTGGCCGTCGCGCCGCCGCGAATCGCATGAAGCATCGGCGTTTCGACCTCGAGGAAGCCCTGGTCATCGAGGAAACGTCGAAGGGACTGAATGATGGTGGTGCGCGCGCGGAACACCTTGGCGACGGCGGGGTTCGCGAAGAGATCGACATAGCGTTCGCGGTAGCGTTTCTCGACGTCCTTGAGGCCGTGCCATTTGGCTGGCGGCGGCAGGAGCGCCTTGCCGAGATGCTCGTAGCGGCGCGCGCTCACCGCCAGCGCCCCGGTCTTGGTGCGGATGGCCGGCCCTTCGACCAGGACGTGGTCCGCGAGGTCGAGGAGCTTGAGCACGGCCGCGTCGCGGTCGTTGAGGCTGTCGGGCCGTACCAGCGCTTGGGCATCGCCGTGCGGGGTGCGAATCACGAGGAAAGGGCCGCGTTTTGCGACCACGCGGCCAAACAGGGGAACGTGGGGCGCCCCGTCCCCGAGCTCGTCTTCGAGAGGCAGCTTGGCGCAGGCCGCTTCGTCTGCGGCGAGCTCGACGAGGCGCCGCCGTGCGTCTTCGACCGCGCGATTGCTTCGCCATGTGTTCGGGTAGGGCAGGACGCCGAGCTCGCGCAGGCGCTCGGCTTTGCTCAACCGTGTTTGTCGGAGCTCGTCTTCGGTGGCCACTTCCTAGTCCCCTTGGGCGCCGCCCGCGTTCTTCTTTTTCTTTTCGGCATTCATCAATAGATACGTTTCGATGAACTCGTCGAGGTCGCCGTCGAGCACGGCTTCCGCGTTGTTGACCTTGTGATCGGTGCGCTCGTCTTTGACCATCGTGTAGGGCTGCAGGGTGTAGGTGCGGACCTGCGAGCCAAAGGCGATTTCGGCCCGGTCGTTCAGGAAGGCTTCTTCGAACGCCTCCTCGCGTTCGCGGCGCGCTTTCTCGAAGAGCAATCCACGGAGCATCTTGAGGGCCGTGTCTCGGTTCTGGTGCTGCGAACGCTCCGCCTCGCAGCGCACGGTGAAGCCCGTGGGGATGTGCTTCATCCGAACAGCCGATTCGGTGCGGTTGACGTGCTGGCCGCCCGCGCCGCCAGAGCGCATTGTGCTGACTTCCAGGTCTTCGTCACGGATCTCGATCTCGCCCTCGCTCAGATCGTCTCCCAGGTCGGGCACCACACTCACGCCGGCGAACGAGGTGTGCCGGCGCTTGTTGGCGTCGAACGGGCTGATTCGGATCAGCCGGTGGACCCCGTTTTCGGCGCGAAGGTAGCCGTAGGCGTTGGCCCCGCGAGCGATGAAGCTCGCGTCTTTGATTCCCGCTTCGTCGCCGGGCTGCTTGCTGAGGAGCTCGGTCTTGAAGCCTCGACGCTCACACCAGCGGAGATACATGCGAAGAAGGATGTCGGCCCAGTCCTGTGCTTCGGTCCCTCCGGCTCCCGGGTTGATGGTGACGATCGCGTCGGTGTCGTCGTCCTTGCTCAGCATCCGTTTGAGCTCGAGGGTCCGAACCTCGGCCTCGATCGCCGGGAGCTGCGCGGCCACGTCGGCCACCACGCCCTCGTCACCCTCGCTCGCGGCGAGGTCCAAAAGCTCGAGCAAGTCTGTCGTTTCGTTGTCTACTCTCTCGAATTCCTTGAGTGTTTCCTGGGCGGACGCGCGCTCGCGCATCAGCTTCTGTGCGCGCTGCTGATCGTCCCAGAAGCCCTCGGAGGCGCTCAGATTGCCTAGACGGTCGATTTCATGGCGAAGGCCATCGAGGTCAAAGGTACCTCCCCAGCGCCTGCATACGCTGTACGAGGTCTTGGAGTTTTTCTCGGCATTCCCCGGGAGTCATCGGTCTGCGCGGACGTACCGCGGTGACCTCCAACTGTCAAAAGGGCAGGTGCTCGCGCGGGACGATTTGGCTTGTGTTGGCTGGGGGTTTCCGGTTCACTGGGCGGTCATGTGCCGTTGTAGACGTTTCGCTCTTGCCGTGTTCGCGGTTGGGCTTTTTGCGATCGCCGGCTGTGATACCGAGAAGCTCGCCGCGGATTCGACTGCGGCGCTTTTTGGGCGCGCGGCCCCTGGGGTCGAGCAGCACTGGGATTACGACCTCGTCGGGAAGTCGTTTCCGGCCAGCATCATTCAGCTCGAAGGCCTACTGCGGGTGGTCCCCGACAACGAGGTGATCGGCTTGTCGCTGGTCGGGGCCTACGTCGGCTATGGCACCGGCTGGATAGAGGACCGCGTCGAGGTCGCGGACATCGAGGACGACTGGAAAGAGGCTGAGTACCTACGCCGCCGGGCGCTGGTGATGTACACGCGCGCCTGGGACCTCTCGAGGCACTTCCTGCGCCTCCGGGACCGGGGTTTCGATGACGCGCTCAAGGGCGGGGTCGACAGTCTCGAAGCCTGGCTCGACGTGGTGTTCGTCGAAAAGCAGGATGCGGCGATCCTCCTTTGGGCGGGAGCATCTCTCGGGGCCCGGATCAACATGGGCATGGAGGACATGGACACGGTGGCGGACCTTCCGCTCGCCAAGGTGATCCTGAGCCACTCGGTCGAGCTCGATCCGGACTTCATGTTCATGATCGGCAAGATGACCATGGGCGTGCTAGCGGCTTCGGAGTTCCCGCCCGACATGGACCGAGCGAAGCTGATTCTCGACGAGGTGCTCGAGAAGACGGAACGCCGAAATCTGATGGTCCAGATGAACATGGCCCGTCACTACGCCGTGAACATCGGTGACCACAAGCTCTTCAAGGAGCTCTTACAAGAGGTCATCGATGCAGGCGACGTGCTCCCCGAAGCACGGCTGTCGAACGCGATTGCGCGGCGCCGCGCCGAGCGGTACCTAGGCCAGATCGAGTACTTCTTCAGCGATCTCAGCGAGTGAGCCACCGCGGCAGGCAGCCATGCTGATCGTCTTGAACACGCTCTTATCGGCGCTCGTCATCGGCGCCGCAGCGTGGCTCTCGCGGCGATACCCTACGGGCGCCGGCTTTCTCATCGCGCTGCCTCTTGCGACGATGCTCGTCTTGCCGCTTGCCTATCTGCAGCACCGCGACCCCGGCAGCGCGTTCCAGATGGCGCGCAGCATTCTGGTCGCGCTCCCCATCACAGTCCTGTTTTTCGTCCCGTTCCTGCTGCGGGACCGTTTCACGTTTTGGGGCGCCTACGCCGTGGGATGCGCGCTTCTTCCCATCGGGTACTTGTTGCACCGCGCGATCATGCGGGCGCTGGGCTAATCAGAGCGCCGCGCCGCCGTGGACGTCGATCGTCTCGCCGGTGAAATAGTCGCAGTCGAAGATGAACTTGACCGCGCGCCAGATGTCCTCGGGCTGCCCCATCCGGCCGAGCGGCACCGATGCCTTGATCATGTCGAGGGCCTTTTGGTTCATGTTGGCGGTCATCGAGGTTTCGGTGGCGCCCGGTGCGACCGCGGCGACTCGGATGCCGTAGGGCGCGAACTCCTTCATCCAGGTGCGCGTGTTCGCGGCGAGTGCGGCCTTGGCCGCCACGTAATTGGTTTGGCCGCGGTTGCCGTGACGCGCGATCGACGAGATGTTCACGATGACGCCGGGCTCGTCGTGGGCGATCATGTGCGCGACGACCTCTTGCACCATCAGCGCGGCCCCCGTCAGATTAATCGCGATGACCAGGTCCCAGTCCTCCCGGGACATGCGCCGGATTTCGCCCGTCGTGCGGCTCTTGCCGACCCAGAGGCCGTCGCGGATGATGCCGGCATTGTTGATCAGGGCATTGAGCCCGCCCATCTGTTTGGCAGCCCAGGGAACGAAGCTCGCGATCTCGTCCTGGTCGGCGACGTTGAGTCTTCGCCCGTGAATGCCGTCGGGGAGGGCGGCCAGGCCTTCCTCGTTGACGTCGCCGACCGTCACCTGGGCGCCCGCGGCGAGAAGTCGTTTGGCAAAGTGCTCACCGAGCCCGGAGGCGCCTCCGGTGACGATGACTTTGAGTTTGTCGAGCTCCATAGAGGGGCTTCCTACTCGCTGAGGCGGCTCGGGTGCAAGCCGGTCGGCCCTAGAA
>JABDJF010000029.1 GCA_013002645.1 Myxococcales bacterium | reverse complement strand
GATCTCGAGATCATCCCGGACCTCTTCGGGTACCTCTTCGAGGTCTGGCGCGTTTCGCTTTGGAAGAACGATGCGGGCGACGCCTGCGCGGTGTGCGGCCAGACACTTCTCTTTGATGCCGCCGACTTTGAGCACGTTGCCGCGAAGGGTGATCTCCCCGCTCATCGCCACATCTGGTCGGACCTTGAGCTGCGTCAGCGCCGACGCGAGCGCTACGAAAAGGGGGACACCTGCTGCGGCGCCGTCTTTCGGCACGCCGCCTGCCGGCAAATGAACGTGAATGTCGGTGTGTTTCACGAAATCTTCCGCGAGACCAAGATCTCCCGCGCGCGCGCGCACGAACGTAAACGCCGCCGCGACCGACTCCTTCAAAACGTCACCCATGTTGCCAGTCAGATGCAGCTTGCCAGTGCCCGGCATTCGCGTCGCTTCGACGAACAACAGGTCCCCGCCCGCAGCGGTCCAGGCTAGGCCGGTTGCGATGCCGGCTCGCGGGACGCGCTCCGGCTTCTGCCGTTCGGCTTTCGCAGCTCCAAGGACGCTTTCGATGAATGGCGGGTCGGCCATGATCGCGACATCTTCGCCGTTTGCCAGTCGGACTGCGACTGCGCGGCACACAGCGGCGGCCTGTTGCTCCAGCTTCCGAACGCCGGCCTCGTGCGTGTACGAGTCGATCAGCATGTCGATCGCCTCGTCCGAGAAGTCCAAGCGTTCCGGCGAAAGACCGTGTTCGCTCAACTGCCGGGGAATCAAGAAGTCTCGTGCGATCGAGCGCTTTTCCCGAGACGTGTAGCCGGGAAGCTCGATCACCTCCATTCGATCGAGTAGCGGCCCGGGGATCGTGCTCTTCTGATTCGCCGTCGCGATGAACATGACCTGGCTGAGGTCGAAGGACACATCGATGTAGTGGTCGTTGAATTGGTGGTTCTGCTCAGGGTCGAGTACTTCGAGTAGAGCGCTCGCCGGGTCGCCCCGTTGGTCTGACCCAAGCTTGTCGATTTCGTCGAGAATCATCACGGGGTTGTTCGAGCTCGCCTTTTTGAGGCCCGAAATGATGCGCCCTGGAAAGGCCCCGACGTAGGTACGGCGGTGGCCTCGAACTTCAGCCTCGTCCGACACGCCACCGAGCGACACGCGCACGAAGGCCCGGCCGGATGCGCGCGCGATCGAGCGACCGAGCGAGGTCTTGCCGACGCCGGGCGGACCGACGAAACACAGAATGGGCGCGCGCCCGTTGCGCCGGAGCTTGCGGACCGCGATGTACTCTACGATGCGGCGCTTCGGCTTCTCGAGCCCGTAGTGGTCTTCGTCGAGGACCTGCCTGGCGTGCTGGACGTCGAGCCGATCGGGGGTCTTTTTTGCCCAGGGCAGGTCTGCGAGCCATTCCACATAGGTCCGTGCGACTTGGTACTCGCTGCTTGCCGCGTTCATGCTGCCCATGCGCCGAAGCTCGCGTTTGGCAGCCGCTTCGGCTTCGCTCGGGAGCCGGGCCAGCGCGATGCGTTCGCGGAGGTTTTCGATCTCGTCCTCGTCCACGTCGGTTTCACCAAGCTCCCGGCGGATGGCCTTGACCTGCTGACGCAGCAGGTACTCTCTCTGGGAGCTCGACATCTCCTCCTCGACCATGCTGGAGATCTCCTCCTTGACCCGCAGCACTTCGTTCTGCCGATTCACTTGGTCCAGGACTTTGCGAACCCTCGTTCGAATGTCGAGTGTTTCGAGGACCGCCTGCTTCGACTCGTTTGGAACGGGCAGGTTCGACTCGATGAGGTCGGCCAGTGCGCCCGGTTCACGGACATTGTCCAAAATGTGTAGCGACTCGCGCGAGGCCGTCGGGAGATCGTGGAGCAGTTGGCGCGCAGACTCCCTCAGGTGTGCCGCCAGGGCTTCGACCTCGACGTCGACCGTCGGCAGCTCGTGGTAACGGTGCACGCGGGCGCGCATCGTCGGGTGCCGGCCGAGCGTTTCTTCGATGCGCATCCGGCTCACGCCTTGCAGAACGACGCTGTACTGACCCGAGTTGAGCCGGATGACCTTCAAGACGCGGGCGATCGTCCCGATGTGATACACCTGCTCGAAGGTGGGGTCCTCGACCTCGGCCTTGTGCTGCGTCACGACCCCGATCGCGGGGCGCTCGCGCCCGCAGGCCTCTTCGATCAGGCGGACCGACCGAGGCCGGCCGACATTGACAGGCACGACCGTGGCTGGGAAGAGGACCGAATTTCGGAGAGGCAGAATGGGTAAGATTGGCTCGGCGCCAGCAGGAAAGATCGAATCAGTCATTGGATTTGCCAACGATATTCGAGATCTACGCCGCCAGCAACGACCCTGCGCAATCCACTAGCGCCCGAGGCGGTCGGCTGGTATCAAAGCGGCGCTCGAGATGCTGGGACGGAGATCCATAGGGGGAGCAGGCCTGCTCGGACTGACCGCCATCAGCGGCTGTCACGGCGGCCTTGCGTTCAACGCGATCGTG
>JABDJF010000825.1 GCA_013002645.1 Myxococcales bacterium | reverse complement strand
GGCTCTCGGGGCCGCAGGCCACCGCCGTCTTGGAGTACGAGCGGGCGCGAAAGAGGCGAGCGACGGTGATTCGGGCCGCCGAGCAGCGCCTTAGCGCCGCGAGCTGAGCGACGCCGAAGCATCTATGTACAGGGGTCCGGGCTGCACTACACTGCGGGTCGTGGTCGAAACCAAACAAGTCCTCGTTGCCGACGACGAGGACAACCTGCGCCGCATCCTGAGGGCGCAACTTCAGCACGATGGGTATGAAGTCCACTGCGTCTCCGACGGAGAGGCTGTGCTCAAAGCGCTCGCCGAGCATCACATCGACGTTCTGATCACCGATCTACGCATGCCGAAGCTCGACGGCATGCAGGTGCTCAAGGCGGTCGGAGGACGGTTCCCCAACGTGCCGGTGATCATGATCACCGCGCACGGAACGGTCGACACGGCGGTGGAGGCACTCAAGCTCGGTGCATTCGACTACGTGACAAAGCCTTTCGATCGAGCGGAGTTTCGCGCAGTCGTCGGCAAGGCCGCGCGCACGCGCGAGCTTTCCCAAAAACACGTCAGCGGAGACCCAAACGAGCGGGGCCGTTACCGGATCATCGGGGAGTCCGAGCCCATGCGCGACGTGTACGACGTGATCGAGAAGGTCGCGGACACGCCGAGTACGGTCCTCATCACCGGCGAGAGCGGGACCGGCAAGGAGCTCATCGCCAGGGCTCTCCATGAAAACAGCGCGCGCAAGAACAAGCCTTTCGTGAGCGTCAACTGCGCGGCCATCCCGCCCGACTTGCTCGAGAGCGAGCTGTTTGGATATGAGAGAGGCGCCTTCACCGGGGCGGTGACCAGTAAGCCGGGTCGCTTCGAGCTCGCCCACGGAGGCACCTTGTTTCTCGACGAGATCGCCGAGATTCCGGTCAGCATGCAGGTGAAGCTGCTGCGGGCGCTTCAGGAGCAGCAGTTCGAACGCGTAGGAGGGATCAAGACGATCACGGTCGACATTCGCCTGGTCGCAGCGACCAACCGAAACCTGAAGGAGAGCATCGCCGAAGGTGGATTTCGAGAAGATCTCTACTACCGCCTGAATGTGGTCCACGTGCACCTGCCTCCCCTTCGCGCGCGCCCGAGCGACATCCCGCTGCTGCTCGAGCACTTCGTGCGCAAATTCAACGACAAGCTCGACCGCGCCGTCAGCTGCTTCGATGAACAGGCGAGAAAGCAGCTGCTCGAGTATGCCTGGCCGGGGAACATCCGAGAGCTCGAGAACGTGGTCGAGCGCTGCATGATTTTTGCGGAAGATGGAGAGGTCGGCTCGCAGCACCTCCCCGCGGAGATTCGGGAATCCGAGGGTCCGGCCGGCGCAGAACTAGGCTCGGACAAGGCGGCGACGCCGGGAACCACGGGCCTCAAGGAGGCGGTCCGGGAAGCGACACTCAAGCTGGAGCGCGAGTTCATCGGGCGCGCGCTGGATCAAACCGGCGGCAACGTCACCCACACGGCGCGGCTCCTGAAGATTTCGCGCAAGAGCCTGCAGAACAAGATGAAAGAGCTAGGCCTCCGGAACGACTGAAGCTCTCTCGGTTTCTGCTTCCTCGCGTGGCGGGCAGATCATCGCTTCGAGGTCGTCGCGGCTCACCGGCTTCTGCAGCACGGGGTTGGACACGGCCGATGCGAACTTGCGCAGGCGAGGCGTGAACGCGCCGCCGCTCATGAACACGATTCGATCCACGAGCTCCGGATGCTCTTTTTTGATCGCGTCATAGAAGGATTTCCCATCGACTTCCGGCATCATGAGGTCGCAAATGATCGAATCGAAATGCGGGTCTTCGGAGAGGTGCGCAAGGGCATCGACCCCGCCGAGGACCGTCAAGACTTCGTAGCGGCCCTGCAGACGCCTTCGAAGCGCCGAGAGCACCATCGCGTCGTCGTCGATGATCAGGAGTCGGGAACGAGTGAACGGAGTCTCGGAAGTGGGTTGGCTTTCGCGCCGTCTCTCGATGATGGTGAGCCCGGTGTCGAACGGCAGGACCAAATCGAAGCAAGTTCCGCCATCGGGAAGATGCTTTACGTCGAGCCGTCCGCCGTGCTCATTTGCGATGCGTTGGCAGGCGCTGAGCCCCAGACCCATCCCGCCCGAGTGGGCCTTGGTCGTGAAGCCGGGGGTGAAGATGCGATCGCGGTGCCCTTCGCCAATCCCGGTGCCCGTGTCGCTCACCGCGACGACGACTTGCTCGTCTACGACGCTCGTGGACACCACGATTTTGTGCTCCGCGTAGGCGCCCCCCTCGATGGCCTCAGCCGCGTTGGTCAGCAAGTTGACGAGTGCTTGAGCGATGCGACCGGGATAGGCGCCGATCATCGGAATGGGTTCGAAGCGCTTCACGAGGCGCGCACGATAGCGGATCTGGTTGAAGACCATTGCGCACGCGTCGTCGACGATGCGTGTGATGTCCAGTAATTCTGCGTGCCCCTCGTCGGCACGCGAGAATGTGCCGAGGCTGCGCGCGATGTCTTGAATTCGGTCCATGCCCTTGTGGCAGTCGGTGAGCATGTCGGCAGCGTCGTCGATCATCTCCTGCAAATTGGAGTCCGCTGCCATCTGCTCGAACGAGTGCGGCGTGATCGCTTCACGCGTCGCGAGGTCGACCCTCAGCTTTCGAATGAATCGACGCATGGCTTGATGGGATTCACGAAGGCTTTCGAGATTGGCAAGGACGAACGTGAGCGGGTTGTTGACGTCGTGTGCGAGGCCAGCGGCAAGGCGTCCGACGGTGCGAAGTCGATCCTCGGAGACCCGGGGCCCAACCATCGCGGGGGGAGCGCTCGACGAAGCGCCAGGAGGGACACTCGGACGGAACGCGGGCCGCATCTGGATGATCGTCGCGTCGCGCCCGTCCCAGATCGACACGATCGCCGTTGATGTCAGCAGAGCAAACGTGCCGTTTGGCTGCTCGACCCGATAGGTGCTCGGCTTGGCCTCGTCGGGAATCGAATACTCGAACGGCTCGCCAATCAGATCTTCGTGGTTGACCCCTAGCAGCGAGCCTGCCGCGGCATTCGCAAAGAGGACGCGACAGGCCGCGTCGACGACCGTGATCCCGTCGGTTGCGCGGGCGAGTAGCAAGCGGCGCTGAGTCTCGATGCCGTGAGCCTCTCGCAGTTGCACGAGCAGCTTGCGCAACTCGTACTCGCGGTTGATCGACTGTTGAAGCCCCGCAACGTATGAATCGGGCAGCACGGGATCGGTCCGATCGTCTTCGGGCAAGGTGCAACTCCCCTCACCGAGCAGCAGGGTACAGATGCCCCGACCGGTCGCCGGAAGCTCCGCGCCCAGTTGCGTATCCCAGCAGACGACCTGAGGCGCGTGGCTCTCGAGCTGCGTAATCGCGTCCTCGCGGTTCACCGCCACTCGGAATCCGACGGTTCAGGCCAAGCGTGGAGGCCTTCGCGGACCAGCACAATTCGCTCCGGGTTTGCCGAGGCGATGAGGACTCGGACTCGCCCCGGTTCCTCGAAAGCCGATGTTTGGGCCCTGTTTGTGTGCACGTTCCTCCCCAGGCGTGGGATCACTCTTGACGCCCCTCTAAAACCATAGCACTGTAATAGGTCAGTGGTAACGGTATTTGTCCGGTTTCGGCAATAAGTGGATGCACGATAAGAGCCAGGAAGAGCACGAGGTGCGGGAGGTCCTCCTCGTAGAGGACAACCGGATCGACGCGCAGCTCATTCGCAGACTGCTCCGGCGGGTATCCAGCTCGTATTACCGCATCACGCACGTGCGCACCCTGAACGACGCCGTGCTCTCGGCCGATGAGCTCTCGCCAGACGTCATCTTGGCGGACCTCAATCTTCCAGATTCGAGAGGCACCGATACCGTGTCGAGTCTCCAAACCGCTTATCCCGACATCCCACTGATCATCGTGAGCGCTTGGGAAGACGAGGCGGTTTCGCTTCGATCCGTCAAGGCAGGCGCGCAGGACTACCTCGTCAAGGGTCACATCGATGGTGCGAACCTGCACAGAGTCATCCGCTACGCGATCGAAAGGAAGAGAACCGAGCTCGAGCTGGTCCGGTTGGCTCAGTTCGACCAGCTCACGGGGCTGCCGAACCGAACCCTACTCCGGGAGCGCGTCAATCATGCGTTGGCACGGGCGATGCGGTCTGGCTCCGGTGTTGCGACGCTCATCCTCGACATGGATCGGTTCAAGGAGATCAACGACATGTTGGGCCACGAGGTGGGCGACAAACTGCTGGTCAAGGCCGCGAAGCGGATTCGCGCGAGCGTGCGCGACCAGGACACGGTCGCCCGACTCGGCGGGGACGAGTTTGCAGTCGTGCTCGAAGGTGTGGGCGAGCCGAAAGAGGTTCTTCCCGTCATCGAACGAATCGTGGACAGCCTTCGGGAAGTCACCACCGTCGACGGGCACGAAGTGAACACATCGACGAGCATCGGAATCGCGATGTACCCGGAAAACGGGAGCAATCTGTCCGAGTTGCTGCGGGCGGCCGACCTCGCGATGTACCAGGCGAAATCGTCGGGGCGCTCGTGCTACCAGTTCTTCGCAGACGCCATGCAGGAGGAAGCCAAGTCGAGACGCGCGCTCGAATGGGCGCTGCGACACGCGGTCGAAGCCAACGAATTCCAGCTCGTTTACCAGCCGCAGGTTTGCCTTCGAACCGGAGGCGTGATCGGCGTCGAAGCGCTCATCCGCTGGATGCACCCGACACGGGGTCTACTCACGCCTTATCACTTCATCGGCGCACTGGAGGAGTTCGGGCTGATCAACGAAGTCGGCGAATGGGTGTTGCAGACCGCCTGCGAGCAGATGCGACGATGGCAGGCTCTCGAGCTTCAGCCGATGCGGATCAGCGTGAACGTTTCGGCCCAGCAGTTCGAGGACCCACTGTTGATCGACAAGGTCCGGTCGGCGCTTGCGAATACGGACCTCTCGCCGGAGTTCTTGGAGCTCGAGCTCACGGAGAGCTGTCTGATGAGCGACGCGGCCCAAGCGGGGGCGCTTCTTCGTGAGATTCGCGACGTAGGAGTCCGCATCGCAATCGACGATTTTGGTACGGGATACTCGTCGCTGACCTATCTGAACGAGTTCCCGCTGAACGCGCTGAAGATCGACAAGAGCTTCGTGCAGAGCGTCGAATCGAACGACCGCGGCGGACCTATCTCGAACATGATCATCGGCCTAGGGCAAAATCTCGGTCTCGAGGTGATTGCGGAAGGCGTGGAAACGCCCGGTCAACTCGCGTACATGGAGGAGCATGGCTGCGACATCGCGCAGGGCTATCTCTATGCGCGCCCCGAATCGCCCGAGGACCTGACGCCCTGGCTCATGTCCAACCAGCGCACCTCGGGAACCTACATGAGGTCGGTCTCCATGAAGAAGATCGGTGACGGGTCCAAGAGCTGAGGCCTGGCGTTCCTGTGCTAGCGTAAGGATATGGTGGCCGCGACGATTCTCGTCGTCGACGACGAACGAAACATCCTGACGTCCATTTCTCGCGCGCTCGGTCTCGAAGGCTATGAGGTCGAGGTCGCAGGAAGCGCGGAGATCGCGCTCCAAAAGCTCGCCAAGCAAAGCTTCGACGCCATCCTTCTCGACGTGCAGCTTCCAGGAATCGACGGGCTTGCAATGCTGGACGAGCTTCGCAAGCGCGAGCTCACGGCTCCGGTGATCATGATGAGTGGGCACGCGACCATCGAGGTGGCGATGGAGGCGACGAGACGCGGGGCCGACGATTTCATCGAGAAGCCGATCGGCAGCGACCGCTTGGTTCTGTCACTCAAACGAAGCCTCGAGCTGCGCGAGCTCCAACACGAGAACCGGGAGCTTCGACGCCGGTATGGACCAGGCGAATCCCTGCTCGGACGCAGCCGAGCGATGGGTAGGCTTCGAGAGCAGATCGAGCTAGCCGCGCGGTCGACTGCGCCGGTCCTGATTCTAGGTGAGCGGGGCACGGGCAAAGAGCTGGTTGCGGCGGCGATTCACGGTGGCTCCACGCGGGCGAGCGAACCGCTCGAAAAGCTCAACTGTGCGGCGGTGCCCGAAGGCCTGATCGAAAGCGAGCTCTTCGGGCATGAAGCTGGCGCTTTTACCGGAGCCACCAAGCAGCGGCGTGGCAAGTTCGAGCGAGCAGATGGGGGAACTCTGTTTCTCGACGAGGTGGGCGACATGCCGCCTCAGATGCAGGCGAAGCTCCTCCGCGTCCTGCAAGAAGGTGAGGTCGAGCGGGTTGGCGCGGGGTCGATCGTGAACGTCGACGTGAGAGTCGTTGCTGCGACAAACAAGTCGCTCGAAGCGGAAATCGAAGCGGGCCGATTTCGAGCAGACCTTTTCGACCGACTCAACGTCGTGCCTCTGAGGTTGCCCGCGCTGGCGGAGCGGTCCGGCGACATTCCGCTTCTCGCGGAGCATTTCCTGGGCTTGGCCTGCGAGGCTCACGACCGCCCGGGCAAGCAGATCACGCCCGGGGCCATGCAGGTGCTCGAAGCGTACCGCTACCCTGGCAACGTGAGAGAGCTTCGCAACCTCGTCGAACGCCTGGTCATCCTGACGCCCGGGGAGACCGTCACCGAAGCGGAAGCCCGCGCTCTGCTTCCGGTGGACTCGGCAGAGGCCTCGGGTCTCTATTTTCGGCCGGAAACGCCGCTTCGCGAGATGCTCGAAAGGGCCGAACGGGACCTGATTTGCCGGGCGCTCGAGCTGCGCGAGGGGCACGTCACCAAGACCGCCGCCGACCTGGGTCTGGAGCGCAGCCATCTCTACAAAAAGATGCGCGCCCTCGGAATCCGCAAACCTGGTTCAGAGTGACATTGCGTTCTTCTTCGCGGCCGCATACAGATCGCGGGACCAGGCGAGGCCAACGTGCTCGATAATTTTCTTCCAGTCGATCCTGAAGTGGCAGCCCGTATCGAGGCGCTCGATCTCCAATTCAACAAGTTTGGAATCGACCCCTACGGAATCGACAAGAACGACTTGACCCGCTTCGTTTCGGCGTTCGCTTGGATCTATCGCTACTACTTCAAAGTCGACATTTATGGACTCGACAACGTGCCTTCTCGGGGGAGGGCAGTGCTCGTTGGAAACCACTCGGGTGGCGTGGCGATCGACGGCGCGATGGTCATGGGCTCGATGCTGCTCGACGCGGAGCCGCCACGGCTCCCCCATGCAATGCTCGACAAGTTCATCCATCAGTTTCCGGGGGCCTCGCAGTTCATGAGCCGAACGGGGCAGTTCACGGGAAACCCGGACCAGGCCAAACGCCTCTTGAACGCCGGGCGCCTCATCCTCGCCTTCCCGGAAGGGGCGCGCGGCACAGCCAAGCTGGCGAAAGACGCGGATTCCCTGGTGGGGTTCGGCACCGGATTCATGCGGCTGGCCCTCGAGACCCATAGCCCGGTCGTCCCGTTCGGTTTCGTCGGTGGCGGAGACGCGCTGCCGACGGTGGCGAACCTCAAACGGCTCGGCAGGCTCTTCGGTGTCCCTTACATTCCAGTCACCAAGTGGGGCCTGCTCATTCCGAAGCCCACGCGGTTTCAACTGCTGTATGGAAAGCCGATGTTCTTCGAAGGGACCGGACATGAGCGAGACGAAGCCGTGGGCGCAATGGTCGAGCAGGTGAAACAACGAATTGCGGACTTGATCCGCCAAGGGCGCCAGCTCCGGACAAAGGAGATCTCGGAAGAAGACCTGGTGCTGTGATGAAGGTCTTGGTGACAGGTATCTCGGGGACGCTCGGACGCTTGACGGCACGGAAGCTCGTCCGACGCGGGTACGAAGTGATCGGCATCGACCGACGACCTTGGCCTGGTGCGCCCGAAGACATCGAGATCGTCCAAGCCGACATTCGCAAACGGCCCGCAGAGGACGTATTTCGGACGCACCGGCCGGACGCCGCGATTCACATGGCCACGGTCACGCACCTCGTGACGCAAAGCCCGGACCGGATGCGCGTGAACCTTTATGGAACCCGCGCCTTCATCCATCACTGCGATAGCTATGGCGTGAAGCAGGCGGTTTTCGTCGGGCGACACACGTTCTACGGGGCCGCGGCCGACTCACCGCTGTACCACAGCGAAGACGAACCGCCGATGTCCGCCCACACGTTCCCCGAGTTGGCGGACCTCGTCGCAGCGGACCTCTACGCCGCGTCTGCGCTATGGCGCTACCCGGAAATCGCGACCTCGGTGCTGCGGGTCGTCTACACGCTCGGCCCGAGCAAGCACGGAACACTCGCCTCGTACCTGCACGGCCCGAACGTGCCGTTGGTCATGGGCTTCGACCCGCTCTTCCAGTTCATCCACGAAGAAGACGCCGCCGAAGCGATCGTCTCCGCCCTCGCCCACAAGCTCCACGGCATCTACAACGTCTCGGGCCCGACGCCGGTGCCGCTCGCGACCGTCGTGCGTGCGGCGGGCCGCAGACCGCTCCCAGTCCCCGAGACGGTGTTCAAGCTCGGCCTCGGCCGCCTCGGGCTCCCGTACCTTCCCTCCGGCGCAGTCGATCACCTGAAGTACCCGATCGTCGTCGACAGCGACCCGTTTCGAAGAGCGACGCGGTTCACGTATCAGTACGACGAGCGTGAGAC
>JABDJF010000040.1 GCA_013002645.1 Myxococcales bacterium | reverse complement strand
CCCCACAGCGGGAGGCCTCGCGTCGAGCGCCTCGGGCTTCGCCGCACTCGCGGCCGCTGCCACCCGCGCGACAGGACAAGAGCTGGACCTGACCCGACTGAGCGCGCTGGCGAGGCGTTCCAGCGCGTCCGCGGCTCGTTCGGTCTTTGGCGGCTTCGTCGAGCTTGCGGCCGGCGCGCCAGGCGAAGACGGGCTCGCCGCCAGACCAATTGCGCCGCCCGGGCACTGGGACCTCCGCTTGGTTGTGGCCATCACCGCAGCCGGTCCCAAATTCGTCGGATCGACGGAGGCGATGGAACGCTCGCGGACGACATCGCCGTTCTACGACGCCTGGGTCGCCTCGGCGCCACGCTGGTGTGACGCCGTGAAGCAAGCCATTCACGACCGCGATTTGGAGCTGCTCGGCACCGCGATGGAGCAAAGCACGCTCTCGTTTCACTGCTGCGCGATCACCTCGCAGCCGAGCACGCTCTATTGGAGCCCGGCCACGATCGCAGCGTTTCAGACGGTTACCCACCTTCGAGCAAGCGGCGTACCGGTCTGGAGCACGATGGATGCCGGTCCCCACGTCAAGGCGCTTTGCGAAGCGGTCGACGCGACCCGCGTAGCCGACGCCCTGAAGCAGACTCCGGGCGTGCTCCGGGTCCTCTTCACCACTCCTGGCTCCGGGATCGAGGTCGGCTCATGACTCCCCGCGGTGTGTCGGCTCCCGGCAAGGCGTTTCTCTGCGGCGAGTACGCGGTCTTGTCGGGCGCGCCCTCGATCGTCGCCGCGGTGGGCACGAGGGTGGTCGCGAAATGGACTCGCCTACCGCCTGCACCGGAGCGTCTGCCGCCCGAAGCCAACGGGGCGATAGCCGCTGCGGAGGGGCACTTCGGCGCGGTTCGCCATCACCTCAGTGTCGATACCCGGCGACTGTATGACGGCCCCAAGAAGCTCGGCTTGGGCTCGTCCGCCGCGGTGGCGGCCGCAAGCGCTGCTGCGATCGCCGCGTTGCACGGCCGAGATCTCGAGCAGGATGAGACGCGTGACCGTGTGTTCGCCGCGGCATGGCGCGGCCACTCATCGGTTGCGCCGCAGGGAAGCGGGGCGGACGTGGCAGCGGCAACATACGGTGGCTTCCTCTGGTTTCGAGCCCTCGATGGCGAACCGATCGTCAAACCGCTCGACCCGCCGAGCTCGCTGGTGATGCTGCTGATCTGGACCGGCGATCCGGTGCGAACCACTGATTTGCTCGCACGAGTGAGCCGACTGCGTGCGCAGGACCCGAAGCGCCATGACCGATGTATGGCGGCGCTCGCTGAGCAAGCGACCGAGTTTGCGCACGCGTTCCGCTCTGACGACGGAGCTGGCGTCATCCGAAGAGCGAAGGCGTACAACACCTGCATGGGCGCGCTCGGGGTGGCCGCCCAAGCGCCGATCGTGAACAGCAAGCTTCGACGCGTTGCGGCCTGGGCGGAGTCGCATGGAGGCGCAGCGAAGCCATCCGGTGCAGGAGGAGGCGACCTCGCAGTGGCCTTCTTTTCGGACCCAGACGCAGCGGAGCGCTTCGCAGCTGCTTGCAAGAACGATGGGTTACGCCCGTTGCGCGCGGAGATGGGCGCCGAGGGAGTGAGGCTGCTTCGTGTCGAAGAGAGCCCCATCCATCCCAGACTTCGAAGGAGAACGCGATGGCCCCATACTCTGTGACTTCCGAGCGGTTTCTCACCGCGAAGGAGCAGAAGGAACCTCCTGCGCTTCGCGGGGGCCTGCCCCTAATCGGTCACACCCGAGCTTTCGTCCGCGACACCGTGGGTCTGCTCCAGAGAACGCACGACGAGTGCGGAGCCGTCGGCAAGCTCAAGCTCCTCGGCAAAGACATCATTCTCTTCACGGGTCCCGAGGCGCAGGAAGCTCTGTTTCGACAGCCCGACCGAGTCCTCAGTCCGAACGCCGCGTACAAGATGATGGTGCCGGTGTTTGGAGAAGGCGTCGCTTACGGTGCCGAACCCTCCAGGATGGCCGAGCAAATGCACATGCTCTATCCGGCCCTGCGCAACAATCGCATGCGCACGTATACCGAAATCGTCGCCCGTGAAACCCTAGACGCGCTCGCGAGCTGGGGTGATGAGGGTGAAATCGAGGCGAGCGAGTTCTTCGCGATGCTCACGAACTACACTTCGAGCAGTTGTCTCCTCGGCAAGGAATTCCGAAACGAGATGAGCGAGGAGTTCGCCAAAGTCTACCATGACCTCGAACGCGGAATCGTCGCCTGGGGCTACATCCACCCCTACCTGCCGATTCCGGCGTTCCGGCGTCGCGATCGCGCGCGCGCCCGTCTGGGCGAAATGGTCTCGGAAATCGTCGAGGCTCGAAAACGTTCCGGGTATCGCGGAGAGGACTTTCTGCAGACTCTGATGGATGCGGCATACGCGGACGGTCAGAGGCTCACCGACCACGAAGTCACGGGCATGCTCGTTGCCGCGATGTTTGCCGGCCACCACACCAGTGCGGTCACCACCGCCTGGACTTTGCTCGAGTTGCTTCGGCACCCACGATTCCTCGCTGAGGTCCGAGACGAGGTTCGCAATCGA
>JABDJF010000461.1 GCA_013002645.1 Myxococcales bacterium | reverse complement strand
CTTTTTGAGTTCAACGATCGCGACTGGGTTCCGGCGAGCCTGCGAGACACCATCATCGAGACGCTGAGCCGTTCGCTCGACTGGGGTGGCTTCCTTCGGCCGCTCGTGCCCGTGATGGACGACTTTCTTTCGGCCGCCGGGACGCACGAGGTGTTGGAGCTTTGCTCGGGCGCCGCCGGCCCCGCGTTGATCCTGACGGAGGAGGCGGAGCGTATCGGCATCCGCGCGCCGCGCTTTTTGATGACCGATCTATTCCCGCGCGTTCCAATTTGGACCCGCGCCCGGGCCCAACATCCGAAGAGCATCGATTTCATTGCAGAGCCGGTCGACGCAACGCGGGTTCCCGCCGCCCTCTCCGACGGCCGTGCGCGGGTCATCTTCAACGCGTTTCATCATTTCTCACGGGAGGACGCCGGAGCCATCCTTCGCGATGCGGTCGAGAGCCAAGCTCCGATTTTCATCTCCGAGTCGTTCGAGCGAGACCCGCGAGGCGCCCTTCCCCTGATTCCGATCGGAATCCCCTCGCTCCTCGCAACCCCGCTGCTTTCGCCGCGAGACCGGCTCGCGAAAGCCGCCTGGGCGTGGCTGACCCCGGTCGCCCTCGCCGCCGGAACCTGGGACGCGCTCGTCAGCACCTTGCGGGTCTACTCCCACCGAGACCTTCTCCAGCTGGTCTCGCCCTTTGGCCGGAGCTACGAATGGGCCTACGGCACCTACGAGTACCCGTTCGGAGGACGCGGCTGCTATTTTCAGGGCGTCCCTTCGAAGGCTAGGCCCTTCCCGAGAGCGAACCAAGCAACCCCAGCGATCCCGAGGGAAACCATGGACGAGGAACAGACGAACCCAGAGCCCGCCGCACAGGCCCACAACGGCGCCGAGGCGCTGCCCACAGCACCCGAGGTCAACGCCAGGCGCCAAGAAGCGACGGTCGAGCTCCAGCACGAGGTCGAGTCGCTCGAGCAGAGGTCGACCGCTCCGGAAGACCCGCTCGCCGCATCGACCATGAAGAAGAAAGCGCTTCGCCGCTACCTTCGTGAGCAGGCCCTCAAGCCCTATCAGGCCGAGCTGATCAAGATGCAGCAGTATCTCGAAGAGAGTGGCACTCGAATGGTGATTCTATTCGAAGGGCGTGACGCGGCCGGCAAGGGCGGCACCATTCGCCGCGTCACGCGCTACATGAACGAGAAGCACTACCGTGTCGTCGCGCTGGGCAAACCCAGCGAGCGCGAGCGCACCCAGTGGTTCTTTCAGAAGTACATTCAGCATTTTCCGCGGGCCGGTGAGGTCGTCCTCTTCGACCGTAGCTGGTACAACCGTGCGATGGTGGAGCCGGTGTTCGGGTTCTGCACGGAGAAGGATTACAAGAACTTCATGCGTGGCGTCACCGGGTTCGAGAAGGACCTCGTGCGCCAGGGCACCGTCCTCATCAAACTCTACTTCAGCGTCACCCAAGACGAGCAGAATCGGCGTTTCGAGCGACGCAAGGCCGACCCGCTCCGTCAGTGGAAGTTGAGCGAGGTCGATGTTCAGGCGCAAGAGCGCTGGGACGAGTTCACCAACGTGAAATACGAAATGCTCAAGCGCACCCACACCACGCATGCGCCCTGGAAAATCATTCGGTCGAACGACAAGCACAAAGCGCGGCTGAACGCCATGAAGGTCATCTTGAACTCCGTTCCCTACCAACGCATGGACGAGAGCCTCGATTTCGTCCCCGACTCCGACATCGTCATCTCCGGCTCGAGAGAGCTCGAAAAAATGGAAGCGCAGCGCCTCCGCGCCGGCAAGTTCCTCGTCTAACCGCGGGCACCCGGCGCGTCAGTGGCGATAGCGCGCGTCGACCAGTGCGCCGACGGCGACCTTGGCACTCGAACGCTCGTAACCGTACACACCCACCAGGACTTGCAGTGCTTCTTGAGCGGCTTCCCGCTGCTCGTCCTCGAGCGCGTCGTCGTCTTCCATGAGGGCGACGATGGCCTGCCCGATCTCGCCGACCTGCCCGCGCCGCTCGTCGAAGTACGCTTGCCGTAGCTTCTCGATGTAGCGCGGGAACAGCGTCTCGTAGTCGACGTCTTGGTCGGGGTGGTCGATGGCCCAGGAGGCGACCCCGCTCAGCAGCTCGCTGCGAAACGCCTCCGCGCCGGCCGAACCGAGCTTCTTTTCGACACTGGCCATCAAATCGAGGTCGGCCTCTTCGTCTTTGCCGGTCACGGGGTTGAAGACCCGCTCCTTTTTCACCCACTGCGCCACCTGCGCCACGTAGCGGTCGAACAGCTCGAGATGGCTGCGCTCGTCGATGAGGCCGCTGGCCGCGCGAAGCTCGCCCTCGACGATGTCGAGCCAGCGCTCTTTGACCACATCGACGAACGCACGGTGGTCTCGATAGGGCCCGTCGGTTTGCTCTTTCAGGAACTCGTAGTCGTCGCGCTCACAGAACTCGGCCAGACGATTCAAGAAGCTGACCGGCGACACGCAGGGCTCTTCGAAGCCCGCTGCGGCGTCGAGCAAGAGCATTCGAATCTCGCGCGGCGACGCCCCGTTGATGCCCTCGTAGTCGGACGATGCGCCGCCCTGAGCCTCCACTTCGGCAACGCCTGCAACGAGAATCTTGGACTGATCGGCTTCGAGGCGCGCAGGCACCAGTCCGTCGGCCAGGAGGTCGGCCTTCTCCAACGGGGTGAGCGAAGCGGCAATGGTCCCGAGCTCGCTCTCGAAAAACTGCGACGCATCCGGCTTCCGAAGGCGAGTCAGAACCGACCACAGCGCGGCGACATAAGTCGTGTGGGGCGCCACGTGTTTGGGGATCTGGGGGACGATTTGCCCGTCGTAGATTTCTTGCTCGCGGTGCACGTCGAGCAGATACGACATGCGAATGCGAACGATACGGCCGCGGAAGGAGTTGAACTCGGGGTGCTGGCGAAACGCGCTCAGGTGAAGCTCGTTGGAGCTGGCAATCATCACCGCGTTGATCGGCAAGTTCGACATTTGCAACGACACCTCGCCGTTCTCGATCGCCAGCAGCAGGTACTTCCAGGCTTCGAGGGGACGCTTGAGCAAGTCGCTGAACTCGACGATCCCGCCGGAGGCGTCGACCAGCTCGCCGTACGGCTCGAACAGGGTCAGCGCACTCAAGGAAGCCGGGAGGGATTGGATCGAGTGGTCCGCGGTGATTTGGCGCTCCGAGGCGTCGACCGACATCTGCGGGCCGATGGTCACCGCGCCGACTCGATAGCGCCGCGAAATGTAGAACCGCTCGACTTGAATGTGCGCGAGGACCCGGTCGAGGTCACCCCGGTACGCCGTCAGCAGCGCCTGAAAAATTTGCTGGTTCTTTCGGGCAAGCTGGCCGGTCCACACCCAATCGGGCGCCGCCTCCGAAAGCCGTCCCGACTCGTAGACCCTCGCAA
>JABDJF010000803.1 GCA_013002645.1 Myxococcales bacterium | reverse complement strand
ACCGCGACGGCCCGAGCCGACGTGGGTGCGCCGCCTGCCTGAGGGGGCAGCGTCCCCTGCGAGTTCTCGGGCTCTGCCCGCGCATCGGTCAGCTTGAATTCGCGAGAGATCGGCACCACCGGCTTTCCGCCAGGAACCGGCTCGCCACACGTGCCGCAGAACGCATCCGTTCTCAGCACCTTTCCTTCGCAGCTATTGCACTTGGGCATTGGGTCCGGCCTGCACCGTTGCTGAGATCATAAGCAGGAGAGCCCGCGCACTTCAACCTGCGTAGTAGGGGAATGTGTGCGTATCGGTCTGATCGAGCCTCCGGTTGTGCGGACCACGACAATCCGGTGCAGGTCTATGACAGAAATGTCCTACCAATCAGTCCCTCGGCAAAGAAAACCGCGGTTTTCGAAGAGCATGCGAGTTGGCATCGTGATTGCATTATAGCCAATCGCTTGCTTATGACCCTTCGCCGTGCACTTTCCAGCTTGCCCGGCATCCGCACGGCGTTGGGTCGCTCTATTTACGAAACATTGGGAAATTTCGGCTTAACTTACTTGCCCTAGCTTTTTGACTGTAGCATCGATTCTTTCGTTTGAAATGGGTCACCGATTGGTGGCCCATTTTGCTTTGAACGAAGTAATCCAATGCCAACGAGATAGGCCCGTGCCCCAGGACGGGCTGACGGAGCGGGGCGCTGTAACCTGAAGATCGGGAGGGCCCTTATCGGCGAGCGGCTGGCGGTTAGCCGACCTCGCTCAGGGCGTCCTTGGCGTGAAGCTTTTGCTTTTTGAGTTGATGGAGCTCGAGCTCCTCGGCCGGAGTGAGGCTCATGCGGTCGTCGAGCGCCGCAACGCGCTCTGAGAGCGCGGCATGCTTTTTCTCTAGGTGCGACTTCTGTCGCTCCGCCGGGATAGTTCGAGCAGCGTGCTTGGGCATGTCACCTCCGAGGGGTCGAGTGGGTTTTCAAGCCAAGACATCGCAGAACTTCAGCCGAAACGAGTCGAACGCCACAGAACTGAGAGGGCAGCGACACGAATCCGCCTCATTCTCATAGTACGGCCGCCGCCGAGAATGATCAATCCCGCTTTGGGGATTTGTGCCCGCCTTGTGCCCGCGGCTACGCGATGAATACTGCGCGATCGGGAGCGTTTTAGAACTTGATGGTCAAGAGACTCGTTTGGTTTCTGGGTTTTTATTTCGTGCTGGTTTCACGGCCCGGCGGCACAGGCGCCGAGGAGGCAAAACCGCTCGACCCCGCTGTCGTCCTTGGCTTGGTTCAATCGTTTTACGACCAGACCAAGACCTTGAACGCCGAGTTCGAGCAGACTCGCTATACCCGGCTGTACGATCGATACGATCGAGCCAAGGGGAAGGTCGTTTTCAAAAAGCCCGGGATGATGCGCTGGGACTACGCGCAGCCGAACGGACAGGTCTTCGTGAGCAACGGAAAGACGCTGTTGATCTACCAGCCGCCCGAGGAAGGTGAGAAAAACGGCCAGCTCATCGAGCGCGCGCTCGACCAGGATCAACTTCCGTCCGCATTCTCGTTTCTGACCGGCAGCGGCAACCTCGAAACGGATTTCGAAGTCCGCCTCCTCGAGCACGACAACGAGAGGTTCAAAGGCGGCTATGTGCTGCAGCTCATCCCACGCCGGCCAACACCGAACTACGAGCAGTTGGTGTTCTATGTGCGGACGTTGACGAAGGACGGAAAGCGCGCTGGCATCGTCCAGCGCGTCCTCATCATCGACTCCGAGGGGAACCGCAACCGCTTCGACTTCTCGAAGATCAAGTTCAACCGAGATGTTCCCAACAAGCGGTTCAGCTACCGTGCGCCAAGAGGTACGCAGAAGGTCAAGCCCTGAGCGAAGCCGCTCCGGCGCTGCGGTCATGCGTGCGGAGGATCGCTCGCCGCAGGGCGATGGGATCGTTCGCCGGAACCAGCTCGACGTCTGGGTGACTCCGCATGCGCGTTGGGATGGCGGCTACTTCCGTTGCGATGATCGGAAGCGCCCGCGCCTGGGCCTCGAAGAGGACCGTGGGGAGACCGTCGAGCGGCCTCGAGGGCACCACGATGGCGTCACAGGCACGGAAGAGCGCTTCTTTTCGTTCAGCCCCAACCCAGCCTTCGAAGGTCGCGTCAATTCCAAGGCGGCGCGCCAGCGCGCGCAGCTCGTCGCGTTCCGGGCCGTCCCCGGCGATTCGAATACTGACGGGCCTGGGGAACGCAGCGATGGCGCGAAGGAGCTCCGCGAGGCCTTTGACGGGGACGAGGCGCCCCAAAAACAGCAATGTGAAGCCTTCGATGCCTAGGCGGCGGCGAATCGCCGGGCGGGGTTCCGCCAGCTCGCGGGGCGACTCGATCGGCATAGGGCCGATGTGGCAGCGAACCTGACTCGGATCGACTCCGGCCGTTTCCAAGAAGCGCTCACGAAGCCCTGCGCTCAGAAACCAGATCGAGCTGGCTCCGTCTGCGATCTCGCGTGCAACTGCTCGGCCTCCGGGCATCTTCGCGAGCCAGCGAACGTCGGTCGCGTGGCAGAGACAAAGATGCGGGCGTCCTCCAGCCGTTCTCGAAGCGACCCAGCCGCTTGGTATGCACCAGGAGCTGAGCAGCGCATCGCAGTCCGCGAGCTCGAGCCTCGATGCACGCAAGAGCGCGGCAGTGAAGGACAGCGCGCCGAGCCACCGCGCAGGGCGCAAGCGCAAGTTGTCCGGAGCGCCGCTTCCATAGAACGATCGCTGCAGCGCTCTGGGTCGCGCGTAGGGGACCCATCGCACTTCGATACCCGGCCAGCGCGGAGCCGGACCGGAACCCCGTGGCTCCGGGGCCAGGACGCGAACCGTATGACCCTGCGCGACGATTGCCCGGGCTACGGTCAGGAGAAACGCCCCGCTGCAGTCGCCCTCGAAGCGTGGGAAGCCTGTGGTAACGAGGCCGATCTTCATCGCGCACGTTACTCCACGGTGACGGTCTTGGCGAGGTTGCGCGGCTGATCCACGTCGGTGCCTTTATGGTCCGCCACGCAGTACGCGTAGAGTTGCAGCGGTACGACCATGACGAACGGGCTGAGCGCTTCGTGCGTTTCCGCAACCTCGACGAAACGCTCGCAAAGTGCCTGCCCCTGCGTGTCGCCTTCCACGGTGACGCCGAGGACTCGCGCTTCGCGCGCACGCGCTTCTTGCAGGTTGCTCGAGACGCGTTCGTAGTGCTTGTCCTTTGGCATGAGCACGATCACCGGGACGTGCGCGTCGAGAAGGGCGATGGGCCCGTGCTTCATCTCACCCGCGGCGTACCCCTCCGCATGCACGTAGGAAACCTCTTTTAGCTTGAGGGCGCCCTCGAGCGCCATTGGGTACCCAAGGCCGCGGCCGAGGAAAAGGACGTCTCGGGCGTCGGCGTAGTCTCGAACGATGTCGCTGATCGTCAGATGGGTCATCCGGAGCCGCTCGCCGATGACCTGCGGAACCCGCGCCAGCCCTTCGACGAGCTCGCTGGCCTGCGCATCGTCGATCGCACCGCGACGCCGGCCGAGCCAAAT
>JABDJF010000455.1 GCA_013002645.1 Myxococcales bacterium | reverse complement strand
GACGTAGGCCGACCAAACCCGGTCCTCGTAGAGCACGTCCCCGTCGATGAGACCGCTGACCGCGAGAGCAGAAGCGGGAGCGACGTGCCCGCCGTCCGACTTGAGATTGACCCCCATGCTCTTCGCCTTCGCGGCAAATTGCTTGTTGGGTAACAATTCCACTGGTTCCGGGCGAAGCCCGCGGACTGCGGCGCCTCGGATTTTCCCAGCCTGCGCGCCGCTGAAGGGGCGGACGACGAGCCGGGGCTGAATCGGTGCCTGGGTTTCGGGTTCCGCCCTCGGAGCCGCTGCCGCGGCGCCAGCAGCGCCTCCGACCGGCATCCGCCCGGATTTCATGAGTCCGGCGACGATGCGATTGGAAAGCCGTGTCAGGCTCGACGAGGTGCTTCGAAACTTCTGGACCCGTTGCCCTTTGGCGTTTCGCACGTCGGTGTCTCCCACCCAACGGCCCTCGACTCGCCGCACGCGCGTTCTCACCAGCGTGCCGGCGTCGAGTTTCGCCGCCTGCTTCGCATAACCCTTGGTTTTCTTCACGACGGCCGTGACGCGTTTCAGCGGAACGAGGTCGACGTCGGCCGAGGCCAAGCCCTTCTGCACCCTCTGGCGCACCTTCGCAGACTGCGCACCCTGGAATGGCAGCAAGGCAACCGCGCCGTCGTCGGCCAAGGCAAGACCTGCCGACGAACACAAACTCAACAACAATGTCAACGCGCCGAAGCGCAAGATTCGCATCGACTATCCCCCGTCTAGCGTGCTTTGTTGGGAACCGCCCAACTCGATGATCCACTCTCGGATCACCTCGACGTCGCTGTCTGGGAGGATGCTCAAGAGCGGCATTCGCGAGCCGCAGATGCCAATCGTCCCCAGAATCTTGTCGAAGAGGTAGCTGCCGTTCGGATCGCCGGCCACGACCAGGATTCGGGCTTCGCATCCGAATCCCGAAGCGTTGACATTCAAAACGCGACTCTCGACGCCAGGCGACAGGAGATTGAGATTTGCGGCCGAGGTGACGTCATCGTGACAACCCGCGGTGGCACAGCTCTCATCGAACACCGTCTGTACGTCTTTGGTCACGGTGCCGCCGTCGACGAAGGCGTCAGGGTCCGATAGGCTCCCCACACAGCCGGCGCCCCCCAGGGCCGCCGCGAACACAAACATGATTAGAACGAGACGTTTCATCCCGCTCGTTGATCCCCCCGAATCATTCATAAAGCTTAGTAGGCTATGGCACTTCTCGTCGAGTTCTGCCGTACTTTTCTGTAATTTGGCGGACTCAGAGGCGGTTGAGCGCCCAGTCGTAGGGCCGAAAAACCACGTCGAATTCCGCACCCAGCGCGCGCTCGAGCTCGGCTGCGACCTCCGGCGCGGCGAACGCCAGAACGAAGCCCTCGATCGTCGCAGGACGGTCCAGGCGCCGGGCGTGCTCCTCGAAATCCGGCTTGTACCAATCGAAGATCGCCGATAGCTGGATCTCCTTCGCTTCGTCGTCCACGCGCACGTGGACCGGGTTCGAGCAAAATGCCCGGGTCACGGCGTCCAGCTGCTCGTCCAGGCGCGCGGGCTCGAACGCAAACGGCATGAGCGCTGGACAGGACTTCGACGCACAGTTGATCGCCGCATGAATGCGCGCGTCGATGAAACCACGGATGACCTCGTTTTCCAAGTCGTAGAGATTGATCTCGGCGCCGTCGAGCGGAAATCGGAGCCCGTAGAAGAACCCGAACCCCGCCCTCGGGTCCAACCAGCCGTGAACGTCGTGCACCGTATCGATCGGCCAGTTGTCGACGACCGCGAAGAGGACCAAGGCGTTGTAAGCGTTGATGTAGTAGCTGAGGCGCTCGGGATCGGTCGAGAAGCGCTCCGGGGTCACCCGAGGGCCAATCGTCCCGAGCGTCGCAATGAAGCGCCGGAGCTCTTCCTCGTCGGCCCGCACCGCTTCATAGTCGACGCCCCCGGGTCGCACCCAGCGGCCGAGTGCGGCGTTCCACCAGCTGTAGTCGAAGCCGCCGGCCGTTTGCGCAAAGGGCTCCGCATCGGCGTCGATCGAGCGCATTCCGAGAGCTTTGACCGTCAAGATCCCGGTTGCAGCGATCACGAGCGCGATCAGAAGCGCAATCGACCACCAGCGTCCATACCAAGGCTTCGACTTCGCATTCATCCCGGGAGTATTGCACGGGGCTGCCAATCGCTACATTCAACCCGCGCGAGCTTCTGGAGCGGGCCCAGGTCCGCTACTCCGGGGTCCCGCGATCGAAGGCCGATCGGACGGCGGAGGCCCGCAGGTCCGACACCACGACGGACGCGCCGGCAGCTTGCAAGGTCGAGGCCTCGTAACGACCTGTGCTCACCGCGACGCAGTGTGCTCCTATCGCGCGGGCCGCGGCGACATCATGCGGGGTATCCCCGACCACGACGACCCGAGCGTCCTTCATTTGCGCGCCGGTTCTCTCCAGACCTCTGTGAAGCGCGGTTCGCAGAACCTCGGGACGCTCCGAGTGATCGGAACCAAAGCCTCCGAACCCAAAAAACGAGTCGAGACCACCTCGCGCGAGCTTGGCGTAGGCAGCGGGCTCGGTGTTTCCAGTGCCGAGGCCCAAGACGAGATCTTCACGATCGCTGAGCTCGGCGAGCAGAGCGAGAACGCCGGGCAAGACCTCAAACCCGTCCGCGCGCTCGAGCTCGCGCGGCAAGTGCGCAATGTAACGGGCGAGAACCTCGTGGATCAAGTCATCGTCCGCATCCACTCCGTATTGCGTGAGCGCCGAGCGCACAATCCAAGGATCGGTGCGCCCTGCAAACTCGACCGCATGCAAACTCACTTCCTCGTCCAGCTCATCCAGCACTTCGCCCAACGCGAGCTCGACCGCGCGACGGCCTGCACCTCCAGCGCGCAAGAGTGTTCCGTCGATGTCGAACAAGGCAATGATGCGCTGCATGGAACCAATGTAGCAGGCTGGAGTTTTCATAGTAGTCTCAGCCGGACCGATGGACCTTCAACTTCTTGCCAAGCTGCCCCTGTGGCTCGCGGCGTTCCTGCTATCGCTGACCTGCCACGAGGCGGCGCTCGCGCTGGCCGGCAAGGTCGGCGGCGACTCGACGGCCGCGGCTCAGGT
>JABDJF010000747.1 GCA_013002645.1 Myxococcales bacterium | reverse complement strand
GCCACCGTAAAGGGGATCGCCTAGGAGCGGGTGGCCTATCGACGCGAGGTGGACACGGATTTGGTGGCGGCGGGCGTTGTTGGCTCGAAGCTCCACGAGGGATCCGTTTTCCGCCGGAGTGCTGCTGAGCACTTCCGTGCTTGCCGATTGGGCGCCGAGTCGCTTGACCTCGCGCGGGTCGGTGCAGACTCGAACTTTGCGGCGGTCGCGCGGATCGGTCGCGATGGGGGTGTCGATGACGAGGGGAGCCGGAACGACTCCAACGCAGCGCGCGAGATAGCGCTTTTCGATTTCGCCGGCCTGCAGCATTCGCCGCAGCTCGTCGAACGTTTGTTGATCCCGCGCGGCGAGCATTACGCCCGAGGTGCCGGTGTCGAGCCTGTGCAAGATGCCCGGCTCGCGCTTTCGGTAGCCGACCCCTCGCATTTCCGGATATCGGGCGACGAGCGCTCCGGCCAGCGTCCCAAGCTCGCCTGCCCGCAAAGGATGGCTCGGAACGCCTGCGGGCTTGTCGACCACCACGTAGGAATCGGTTTCCAGCAGGACCTCGAGCGCCAGACCAGGGTCCGGGGTGGCATCGAAGTCTACCGCGCCGGGCATGCCCTCGAGGGTCACTCTGTCCCCAGCTTTCAGGGCATAGCTCTTTTTGACTCGACGCCCGTCGACTCGAACCTCGCCTGTCGCGATGAGGACCTTGGCCCGCGCCCGGCTGAGCTCAGGAATGCGACGGGCGAGAAACACATCGAGCCTCTCCCCGGCCTCTTCTACTTCGATTTCGAGCTCGACCGCCGACACCTGGCTCCCGTCGCATACTATCGCACGCTCTTCCACGCCGTTTGCACGCTCAAGCGGCACGTCTACACTCGCAAAGCAAGTGACCAAGCGTGATTACTACGTGATTCTCGAAGTGAGCCGCACCGCCTCGGGCGACGAGATCAAGCAAGCCTATCGCGCGCTCGCGATGAAGTACCACCCCGACCGCAACCCCGACGACCCTGCGGCGGAGGATGCCTTCAAAGAGGCGAGCGAGGCCTACGCCATCCTTTGCGACGCCGACAAGCGCCAGCAATACGACCGCTACGGGCACAGCGCATTCGAGAACGGCGGCCCGGGCTTCGAGCCCGGTGATTTCGGCGCGGTGAGCGACATCCTCGAAGGGCTGTTTGGTGAGGTGTTCAGCGGCGGACGACGCAAGCGCAGGAGTGCACGCGACCTCAGTTACGACTTGGAGATTTCGTTCAGCGAAGCTGCACTGGGCGTCGAAAAGAAGATCGATGTCAACCGCCCCGCACACTGTGCAACCTGCGAAGGCAGCGGCGCACAACGCGGCACGCCGGTCCACAAGTGCAATGTTTGCCAAGGACGGGCGCAGGTGAAGTATCAGCGCGGCCTCTTCGCCGCGGCGCGACCCTGTCACGCCTGCCGAGGCACCGGGAAAAAGATCCCGAGCCCGTGCGAGGATTGCAAGGGCTCGGGCACGAGGATGCGCGCCGAATCGATGAGCGTGAAAATCCCTGCGGGAGTCAAAGATGGCGCGGTCCGCACGGTCCGAGGGGCAGGCGAGGCGAACGCCGACGGGAACGGCGACCTTCACATCAACATCAAGGTGACCGATCACATGCTGTTCGAGCGCGACGGCGCCGACATCCTGATCTCTGTCCCGATCTCTTTCCCGCAGGCCGTTCTCGGCGCGAGCATCGATGTTCCCACGCTCGACGGTCAGGTCCTGATGAAGGTCCCTCCGGGCACCCAGTCAGGAAAGGTATTCCGACTGCGTGGCAAGGGAATTCCAGTCTATGGGGGCTATGGCAAAGGCGATCAGCTCGTGACGGTCGTGGTCGAGGTGCCCCAGGAGATCAGCCGGCGTCAGCGTAAGCTCATCCAGGAGCTCGCGCAGGAGATCGGCGATGAATCCCACCCGCAGCAAGCGAGCTTCATCAAAAAGCTTCGAGGCTTGTTCGACGCCTAGCCGACCGCGGGCTTGCGCTCCGGGATAGGCTTGCCAAGGTACGCCCATGCGAACCACAGTTCTGTTCATCTTGGCCGGGGCACTCCTAGTCGGATGCCCCAAAGAAGAAGCACCGACCAAGACCCAGGGGGAAGAGGCCCCTGGCGAAGGAGAGCCGACCGAAATGGCCGAAGGCAAAGACGGCGTCCCAAGCCAATACGTGGTTGAGCTCGACACGACGAAGGGCGCGATCGTGATCGATGTCCACCGTGACTGGGCCCCGAACGGAGCCGACCGCTTCTACGAGTTGGTGCAGAACGGATACTTCACCGACATCGCATTCTTTCGGGTCGTCGGCGGTTTCATGGCGCAGGCGGGCATCAGCGGCGACCCAGCTCTCAACGCGGTGTGGCGCGAGAAGCGAATCCCCGATGACCCGGTCAAAGCCAGCAACATGCGCGGCACCGTGACCTTCGCAACGTCGGGACCGGATTCCCGCACCACGCAGTTCTTCATCAACTTCACCGACAACTCGCGTCTCGACGGGATGGGCTTTGCACCCTTCGGCAAGGTCAAAGACATGGGGCCCGTCGACGGCCTTTACGACGGCTATGGTGAAGGCGCGCCTCGTGGCCGCGGTCCGTCCCAAGGGCAGATGCAAACCCAGGGCAACAGCTACCTCAAGGAGAGCTTCCCGAAGCTCGACTACATCAAGAGCGCCCGAATCATCGAGTGACGCGACCGCCGTCTACTTCGAAATCGACCCGGTCGTTCTCCAAGAGGATGAATTCCGGATGGGTGGTGGTCAGAAAGACCTGCCCGCCGGCCTGACTCAAGACCTCGAAGAACCGACGGTTTCGGCTCCGGTCGAGCTCACTCGACACGTCGTCCAACAGCAGAATTGGCACGCGCCCGGTGCGCTCGCCCAGCAGATCGAGCTCCGCCGTTTTCAGCGCAAGGACGATCGTACGGTGCTGCCCCTGCGAGCCGTGATGACGCGCGCCGACATCGTGTAGCCGGAGCTCGAGATCGTCCCCATGTGGACCGTCGGCCGTGAACCCGCGCGCAAGGTCTTTGCTAAACGCACGCTCGAGCGCCTCGGCAATCGCAGCCTCCGTCGGCTCGACTCGCGGCAGGTAGCGAACTGCCAAAGGCGTATCACCAGCGAACACTTCGCTGAAAGCGCGCACCACGCGGGGCGCGAGGTCATCGATGAGGCGGCGACGGGCTTGGCCAACGATGGCCCCTGCCTTGCTGAGAATCGCGTCGTAGGCGCGAACCGAGCGCCGATCGGTGCGGTCTTCCTTGAGCAGTCGATTGCGGCTGCGAAGGGCCTTCTCGTAGCTTGCGAGGCTCGAGCCGTAGATCGGATCCATCTGCTCGAGCATTCGGTCGAGGAAGGCGCGCCGCTTGTCCGCCGAACCCGATGCGAGCACCAGATCTCCTGGGTGGAAGAGCACCATGCGTACGGACTGGTGCCAGACGCTGGTCGAGCGCGGACGCTTCCCGTCGAGCTCGAGGCGTCTTCGCTGCGAACGGTTGAGCTCGATCCGCAGCTTGTGGGGCGCCGGCCCGCCTTCGAGCCTCGCCTCGAGCACCGACCCCTCTGCGCCGAGCGCGATCAGGTCGTCGGTTTTCGCTCCGCGAAAACTCTTGAGGGCGCCCAGGTAGTGAATCGCCTCGAGAAGGTTCGACTTCCCGGCTCCATTGTCCCCGTGGATGACATTGAAGTGAGACCCCGGTTCGAACGCAGGCAATTGCAGATTGCGAAAACCTCGAGCGCGCATGGCGGTTAGCCGGCTCGGGGTCTCGGCGCTGCGCGAGTCGTAAGTCAACTGCCCCGTTCTACTACTAGATGCGCATGGGCATGATCACGCCGATGAAGTCGGAGTTGTCTCCAACCGGCTTCAGAACGCCGGGGTCCCGCTCGCCGCTGAGCTCGATTGCGATCTCGTCGTGCGTGAGCGCACTCAGCGCATCCAGCAAGTAGCGCGCGTTGAAACCAATTCGAAGCTCGTCACCGGCATAGTCGACGTCGACCTCTTCGCTGCCCTCTCCAACTTCCGGGTTCTGGCTCTGTAAACGCAGCACACCCGGTTCGATGGTGAGCTGTACGCCGCCACTCTTGTCGTTGGCCACCAGGCTGATACGGCGCAGTGCCTCGACGAGCGGTCCGCGAGCGGCAATGACCGTCCGGCTCTGTTTGCTTGGAATGACCTTGTCGTAGGGCGGGAAGTTTTCGTCTGCGAGCTTCACGTTTAGGCACAGGTCATCTCGAAGAAAGAAGGCATTGCCACCCGCTGTGGCCACCCCGATGCTCGAAGGCTCATCGCCTTTGCCCTTGCCCCCTTTGACGTCATCGAGAAGCCGCTTGAGCTCGCTGATGCCTTTGTGCGGGACCAGCATGCTGAAGTTCATCATCGAGCCTTTCCCGCTGATTTTGTGCTCGGCTTTCGAGAGACGATGGCCGTCGGTGGTCACCATGCGGACTGTCTTCCCGTCGCCTTCGAACAACGTGCCTGCGAGGTGGGGTCGCGTATCATCGTGAGACATCGAGTACTGCGTCAGCGAGATCAGCTCTGCGAGGAAGCCAGCGTCGAGATGGGCGAAATCTGCATCGCCCGGGTTGGGCAACGGCGGGAAGTCCTCGCCCGGCATGGCCGGAATGCGATAGCGGACCTTTCCGCAACTGAGCTCGACGGCGTGGCTGTCGCTGAGCTTCCAGCTCACCTCACCATCTGGAAGGTTCTTTGCGATGTCGAACAAGGTCCGCGCTGCAACGGCAATCGTACCGCCCTTTACGATGCGCGCCGGAACCACCGCGGTGACGCCAAGATACAAATCGGTTGCAGACAAACGAAGACGGTCCGTCCCCTCAGCGGTAAGCAACACATTCGATAAGATGTGCATCGAGCTTTTGCGGTCAGCGACACCGTGGGTACGCGCGAGACCACGGAGGAACTGCTGCTTGTCGATCGTGAGCTCCATGTTTCGGTTCACTTCCTAGAGGGCTGTGTCTGTGTATCCACCGCGCTAGATCTAGTAATTTAAAAATTCGTAGTCGTCTTAACAGCTGTGAATTGTGGATGAAGCAAGGTAAGCGATTGAGAGAACAGGGCTTAAGCTGGTTTTCGAAACGGGGATTGATCCTGAACGGATCGGGGATGAGTGAACGCTTGGATAATTCACAGGGGCCTTCCCCAGCTTGATCTCAGCTTCAGCACAGGCGCTGGTATACACCAAAATACGGCTGAAGGCTCAGGCCTCCGAGGCCTAGCCGAGAAGCCCGGCCAGCGCCGAAAACAGGTCCAATTCGCCGACTGAGCCTGGGCATCAGATGCCGAGCTTGCGCTCGATCGCACCGACGGCCCCAAGA
>JABDJF010000720.1 GCA_013002645.1 Myxococcales bacterium | reverse complement strand
CCTCACTGCACCTACATTTCTGGAACTGGAGGACCCATTCGCCACCTGCTCCCATTCACTTTGATGCTGACGCTCGTTTGCGGCTGCTACGAGATTTCGCATCCGGCGAAGGGCTACCAGATTGTCCAGAACGTATTGGAGGCTCCGGTTATCGCGGGGACCGGAGGAGGCCGGAACTTTCTCATGGCCGGCGTCCCCTGGCAGCTCGCCGAACAGGTTGACCAAGAGGAGTTCATCTTCTTCCATCGGCTGCCGTTCTCGGCCTGGGAGTGCAACACAACCGGATGCGCGACGCGGCTTCAGGTGGTGATCGGGGATGGGCTCGTGGTCTATCACGACGAGCGCATCGGCCAAGACATGCACGTCTGCACGATCGACTACGTGCAAACGGTCGGCCGTGTGCATTGCCGAGACCGGCGCGCCGGCGACCAGGTCCTCGATCGCCAGGAGTCGACCTTCATCGGAGATTTGCCCGAAGCGTCCTGGGAGGGCGATTGGTTTTCTCGGCTGACCAGTGGCCAGCACTCCTGGGCGCAGAGCAACGATCCCTGGCACCCCGCCGAAGATGGCATAGGTGCAGCGTGGAGCGAGGAGCCCTGGACGGGAGACCCCATCGTTGGCGCCTTGCAGCGCGCGCACAACGTCGACCTCGGCGCTTGTTCCCTGTTCGTTCCCTGGAAATGGGAAGATCGTGATCCGCGGCTCGATGCAATGATCGGGCCCATGCTCGGTGAGCGCGGGCTTGCGGAATTCACGTTGGACGAGCTCGACACCGCTCGCGCCGAATCAGCAAGTCAAACCGAGACGCAAGACGTGGCATGGTTTTTCGACGCCTTCACCAACCTCTGGCCCCGCGATATTCCGAGCGAGTTTCACTACCACGTCAAAGAAACCGGCGAGCGCCAAGCCTGCCTTCGAAGCTACTTCGCCGCAAACACCAGCCTCCGTGCGCGTCCGGGCGGCTGGAACATCATCGCCGAAAGCATCGTCGGCGGCCTCGCCCAACTCTTCGGCATCGGCGACTGCAAGACCCATCCCATGAGCGTTCGGTTTTGCGGGGAGCTTGGCGCACACGATGGCGCCCCGACGTTCACCCTCGACGAGTCCTCGGTCACCGTCGAGATGGAGCCCTACTCGCGATTCAAACGCTCTTGCAACCGCAACTTCGTCCCTTTGGTGAAGGAAGGGCTTGCGGACGGGGTTGAAAAACTAACGGACGCGGTGATCACCGAACAGCTGACCGCGCTCACCGCGAGCCTGCCTTTTGAGATCCGGCGGATCGAGCTCACCCCGAGCGGCGCGTACTTCGTCGTGGCGCAGAACTACAGGGACCGGCAGTACGCGGCCATGAAACTGACCGGTGAGGCCCTCGTCGGAGAGCCCGGACTTTTGTGCCGGCCCGAGCTCGGAGACAGCGACTTCAGCCATCTAGACCTTGGATCGACGCGACTCTACATGCCAAAACGAGGGATTTCACGTTAGTCCCGCCCCGGCGCCCAAGGCAGCCGCACCGGATACTTCCGCTGCAGCAACTACACGAGCCGTAAACAATTACTTATGGACCTGGGCCTATCACTCCGCGATCATCGAGGAAATGCTTGTACGTCAATGTGGGTTCGCTCTGCAAAGCGCCCGTCGGCCAAGGACTGACCCATGGATTGCATAGGCTCGGCCTCCATCGACTTCGCCGAGGCCGCGTACGACCTCGAGCTCAGCGACCGGGAATGGCTTCCTAACCTGCTCGAGCGCGGCCTACCGATCCTCGAGCACGGCCTTGGCGTCGCGGGCTACGAGTATGGCCGGCCTCCCCAGTCCGAAGCGGTGGAGCTCCGCGATGTACATGTCGCGTCGGGACCCAAGGACTTCCCAGAGCGGCACCTGCGTGCCCTGTCGACCACCGACCCAGAGGTGCTCCGGAGGCAACTGCGCCACGGGTCGGCAACGACGGGGTCCGAGCACAGCAAAGATCACCCCGATGAGCTCGCCCACTACGTGTCGCACGTCGATTACTGCAAGGACGTGCTGTTCCTGACGGCGGTCGATCCGAGAGGCGCCGGCTTGGCCGTCGTCGCACCGCTCCCAGAGGTCACGACCCTGTCTCCGCAAGACGCGCGGCGTTGGCAGATGCTCGCCGCGCACGTGGAGGCTGGACACAGGTTGAGGCAGGCCATCGCGGAAGGAGACGCCGATCGAGAAAGCGACGACGACTTGCCACACGACGCCGAGGCGGTCTTCGATGCCAGTAGTTTCCAAGTCACCGAGGCGGTCGGGCCCGCAAAAGATCGCAGGACTGCGAATCGGCTTCGCGACGCCGCGGTCAAGGTGGATCGCGCGCGCGGTAAGATGCGAAGAACCGACCCCGAAAACGCGCTCGCAATCTGGAAAGCCCTGGTTCGAGGGCGCTGGTCGATGGT
>JABDJF010000716.1 GCA_013002645.1 Myxococcales bacterium | reverse complement strand
GTCGTCAGTGCCAACGACCACGACGGACCGCCCCGCACGTGATCGTTGCTCGATCGCCCCGTGGACTTCGGGAGTCTCTTGTTCGCGCTCCTCCAACGATCGGTGCGAGCCAAGCCAATATTGCTTGCCGTTGACACGACCCGTGGTGCCCTTGCCGGGCACGATCTCCACCGCCTCGGGAAGAGGAACGTCCAGCCCTGCGGTCTTCGCATGGTCGATGACCGCGCGGGCGATGGGGTGCTCGCTCCGGGACTCGATTGCGGCCGCTACGGTCAACAACGCGTCCGCCGTGTGCTCATTGAGCGGCTCAACGTCTGCGACGCGCGGCCTGCCCTCGGTGAGGGTGCCGGTCTTGTCGAGGGCAACCACACTCACCATGGCCGGAATCTCGAGGAACCGTCCACCTTTGACCAGGACTCCGTGTCGTGCGGACGCAGCAAGACCTGCGATGATGGCCACCGGTGTTGCAATGACCAGCGCGCACGGGCAGCCGATGACGAGGAGCACCAAGCCCCGATAGAACCATTCGCCCCAGCTAGCGCTAAACAGCAGGGGAGGGAGCAGCATCACCGCGCCCGCGGCCGCGAAAACGACCGGGGTGTAGACGCGCGCGAAGCGCTCTACCCAACGTTCGGCGTCGGCACGGTCCTTGCGCGCTTCGCCCACCATGCGGACGATTTGGGCAAGCGTGGTGTCGGAAGCGATCTTGGTGCTCCGTACCTCGAGAGCACCGTTGCCGTTGATGGTCCCGGCGAACACCTCGTCGCCAACCTCCTTGGGCACCCTCATGCTTTCTCCAGTGATGGGCGCCTGATCGACGTCGGACGCCCCGTCGACCACGACGCCGTCGAGGCCAAATCGCTCTCCCGGTTGGACGATGAAGACGGTTCCGACCGACACGGCTGCAGGGTCCACGTCTTCGGTAATCTCGCCGCGCTTAATCCGGATCCGGGGCGGCGCGAGCGAGAGGAGCTTCTCCACGGCGCGTCGGGCGCGTCCCACACTCCACGCCTCCAGTGTCAGAGACAAGGCGAACAGAAAGGAGACGGCGCTCGCTTCGAACCACTCCCCAAGGCCGATGGCCCCGGCCACTGCCAGTGTCATCAGCAGGTTCATGTCCGGCCGGAGGTTCTTAGCCGAGTACCAAGCCTTGGGGAGGACCAAGGCTAGACCTGCAGCCACGGCGACGCCGTACGCAAGCATCGCTGCAAGCGGAACGTGGTGAACGGCATGCTGGTCGCCGAAGCCTTCCGAGCCGATCGCTGCGTCCAGGCCAACCAAGAACAGATGGACGGTGAAACCGGTGAACACGCCGACGCCGCTGATCACAGTGAGCAGCGTGCGGCGATGTCGCTCGAGCCAAGTAGCTGACACCACAGGGGAGCCCGCTGCGAGCGGTTCTGCGCGCATGCCCGTGCCCGCTACGCGAGACATCACCGCCTCGGCAGGCACCGAGACCGGCACGTCCATCGTGCCCTCTAGGAGGTCGAACCGGAGGCCGTCGACCTCGACGACGTCTTTCAGGGCTCCCTTGAGCGCGGCGATCTCCTCCGCGCAATCCATCCCGCGGATGCGGTACTGAGCGAACCCAAGGTTCGATCGGGGCTCTTCGTTCTCTTCTGTGCCCATGGTGTACTCCGCAGCTCAAAGGGCGTCCGGCCCCCGTTCACCTGTCCGAATCTTCAATGCATCCGCAACGTCGTAGACGAATATCTTTCCGTCTCCGAAGTTTCCGGTATGGGCCGCCCGGTGGATGGTTTCGACAATCACGTCCACGAGATCATCCCTGACGACAATGTCGAGCATGATCTTGTGCGCGAACGTGTGTCCTCCCTCCTCAAACGTCTGATCGGCGCCCTGTACATCGGCTTCGCCCCAGCCCACCACGCGAGACATCGTGAGCCCGGGAAGGTCCCCGACGCGGCGCAACGCGTCGAAGACCTTGTGGGACATGAACGGCTGGATAATCGCTCGTATTTCTTTCATCGTTTTCCTCCCCTAGGCCTCAACCTCTGGGCGTTTGTCGGCAAACCACGCGTATGCAGCGGGCAAGACGAGCAGCGTGAGTAGCGTGGAGGTCACAAGTCCTCCGATGACGACCGTCGCCAGCGGACGCTGCACCTCCGCCCCCGCACTGGTCGCCAACGCCATGGGAACGAAGCCGAATGATGCGACCAGCGCCGTCATCAAGACGGGCCTCAACCGTGCCTTGGCGGCCTCCTCGGCGGCCGCGTCCGGGACCGCTCCTTCACGGCGCTTTTGAACGATGTAGGACACCAGCACGACGCCGTTGAGCACGGCCACGCCGAACAAGGCGATGAAGCCCACGCCAGCCGAGATGGAAAACGGATAGCCACGAAGGTTGAGTGCGATCAAGCCGCCGGTGATCGCCATCGGGACGTTCAGGAAGATCAGCGCACCCAACCTCGCGGAGTTGAACGTCGAGTAGAGCAGTACGAAGATGAGCAGCAGCGCCAACGGAATGAGGAGGGAGAGGCGCTCGGAGGCCTCCTGTAGATTCTCAAACTGTCCTCCCCACTCGATCGTCCAGCCCGGAGGAAGCTCGACCTCCGCATCCACCGCTTGCTGGGCTTCTGCAACGAATGAGGCCAGATCGCGACCTCGCACATTGACCTCGACGTTGATTCGCCGGCTGATGCGGTCCCGGCTGATCTGAGCGGGCCCGTCTTCGATGCTGATATCCGCAAGTTGCGAGATGGGGAGTTGCAGTGATGGCCCATTGGGCGATGGGACTGCAACGCGCAGCTCCCGGATCGCGTCCAAGCTACTGCGAACCGTCTCGTCATAGCGCGCTTGCAGAGCAAAGCGCTTCTGACCATCGAGGACGGTTCCCACTTCTTTGCCCCCGACTGTCTCGACGACATCGAGGACTTCGTTCGCATTGATGCCGTAGCGGGCAATCGCGCGCCGATCGACATGGACGCGGAGCATCGGCAGGCCCTGGGTCTGCTCGGCTTTGACGTCGGCTGCTCCTGGGATCTGACTGAGAACCTTCGCAATCTCATCCGCCTTTTCTTTCAGAACCTTCAGATCATCGCCGTATAGATGGACGGCGACGTCCGAGCGAACGCCCGAAATCAGTTCTTGAACGC
>JABDJF010000709.1 GCA_013002645.1 Myxococcales bacterium | reverse complement strand
GCGCCTAGCGAAACAGAAGCTGCCGACGCGCCCTAGGCTTGCGGTAGAGCAATCGAATCCACAGCAGGCCGGCGAGAAAGCCACCGATGTGCGCGAACCAGGCGACGCCGCCGCCGCCTTCGGCAATCATGCCGAGCGACATGTAGCCGAGCACGAGTTGCAGCACGAACCAGAGTACGATGAAAATCGCAGCGGGCACTTCCATGAAGTGAATGAAGATGAAGATCGGGATGAGCGTGACGACGCGCGCGTGCGGGAAGAGCGTGAGGTAGCCGGCCAGGACGCCCGAGATCGCGCCCGACGCTCCGATCATCGGCACCAAGCTGCTGGGGTCGACGAGCACATGCCCCAGGGTCGCGCCGAGCCCGCACAGGATGTAGAACAGGAGATAGCGAGCGCGTCCCAGCGCGTCCTCCACGTTGTCGCCAAAGACGTGCAGAAAGAGCATGTTGCTCGCGAGATGCAGGATCCCGCCGTGCAGGAACATGCTCGAAACCGGCGTCACCCAGCTTCCAAGCGCGCCTCCATCCAAGCGCGGGGCGCCCCAGTTGCCGTGCACGATGACGTCGGGAATCACGCCGAAGCGCATCACGACGGTTTCCGCCGCGCCCTCTTCCAGGCTCAGGCTGGCCATGAAGGCCAGCATGTTCGCGCCGATGAGGGCCCAGGTGACGATAGGCGTGCGGCGGGTCTCGTTGATGTCGCGGATGGGGATGACCATCGGCCCGTTTATAGCGCGCCCGCAGGGCAGCCGCAGTGCCGCGTGCTAGAGCACGCAAATGGATGCGGGGCATCTCCTGGGACCGAACGGACCGCTGGCCCGCGGGATTCCGAGCTACGAGCATCGCCCCGGGCAGATTCGAATGGCCCGCGCGGTGCAGGATGTCTTGCACCACGATGGCATCTTGCTGCTAGAGGCGGGAACGGGCACGGGAAAAACCTGGGCCTATTTGATCCCTGCGGCCCTGAGCGGGCGCCGCGTCTTGGTGTCGACAGGCACCCGCGCCCTACAGGACCAGATCATGGAAAAGGACCTGCCGGCCTTGAAAAGCCACCTGGGCATCGACATCAACGCAGCCTGCGTGAAGGGCCTCAGCAATTACCTTTGCCGACGAAGGTTTCAGGAGCTTTCGAGCAGCGCCGACGCCACGCAGCCCCGTTTCGCGCGCTCGCTACCGGCGCTTCGCAACTGGATAGAGGGCACCCAATCCGGTGACCGCGCCGACCTGGCGTCGATCGCGGAGGAAGACCCAATCTGGTCGCGCGTGGTGAGCGGGTCGGACACACGCATCGGTTCTCGCTGCGACTTCTACGAGGATTGCTTCGTCACCCGCGTTCGACGACGCGCCGACGAGGCGCAGCTCGTGATCGTCAATCATCATTTGTTCTTCGCGGACTTGGCCCTTCGCGACACCGGGTTTGCCTCGGTCTTGCCCGACTACGACGCCGTCATTTTCGACGAAGCGCATCAGATCGAGGACACGGCGACGCTCTTCTTCGGCACGAGGCTCTCGACCGCAATGCTCGACAAGTTGGTCCGCGACGCGAGGACGGCGCTGCGCAGCGAGCGAGGCAAAAAAAAACAGGCCACGCGGCTGCTCGACGCCGTGCTTCAGCATTCCTCGAATTTTTTCACCGCCCTCCCCCGCAACGCGAACGGCGGCCGCGTGCCCTTGCCTCCAGAAGATATTCCGGAAGGCGCCCTTTTCGCTTTGGACAACTCGCTTGCCGAGCTCGCGGCCTCTTGCCGGAACCTTCGGCCTCCCCGCGAGAACGCACTGCAAATCGCACGGCGCGCGGACCAATTGCGCGATGCGCTCGGTTCTCTCGAAGCGCCCGGTCAGGTCAGCTGGGCCCAGGCGACCGGACGCAGCCCCGCCGTGGGCTCGAGCCCCATCGACGTGGGGCCACTCCTACGCGAGCGGCTGCACGAACGCGTCCCCTGCGTCGTGTTTACGAGTGCGACGCTCACCACCGGGGGAGACTTCGGTTTCGTCAAGCGCCGACTCGGCATCGATCGCGAGGTCAGCGAAGAGCTCGTCGAGTCCCCGTTCCGATACGAAGAGCAAGCGGCGCTCTATGCGCCCCAACACCTCCCCGACCCGCGGGCGTCGGATTTCCCCGAGGCCGCGGCCAAAGAGATCTTGGAGCTCATCCGAATGTCGCAAGGGGGGGCATTCGTTCTTTCGACCTCGCTTCGGATGATGCGGGTTCTCGCCAAGCGCGTTGGCGAGCACCTCGACTACGAGTGGTTTGTCCAAGGCGATGCACCCAAACAAACCTTGCTCGATCGATTTCGCGATCAGGGCAACGCCGTCCTGTTCGCAACGGCGAGCTTCTGGGAGGGTGTCGACGTCCCCGGTTCGGCGCTGCGACTCGTCGTCATCGACAAACTGCCGTTCGATGTTCCAAGCGACCCGGTGATTGCCGCTCGCTGCGAACGCCTCGACGAGGCCGGCGAATCTTCGTTCATGCGCTACCTCGTACCTGCGGCTGCGCTTTCGTTGAAACAGGGCTTTGGGCGGCTGATCCGCAGCCGGCGAGATCGCGGCGTCGTGGCCATCCTCGATTCGAGAATCCGCCGTAAAGGCTATGGTAAAGTGTTTCTTCGAAGCCTCCCGCCGGCGCGCGTCTGCGACGAGCTCGACGAGGTTAGAGATCTCTTGATCTCCGCGAGCCAACCGCCCAACATGTCGTCGGTATCCGCGTCTTGAAGGAGGCACCCTGACTCAAGCCGTCGCCCAGAAGCAAGGCTCCGCCGCCATTCCCGAACCCAAGCGTCGGATCGAGCCAACCTCGCAGTCCAAGCTCGACGAGGCGCTCGCGATCCTAGAGGACCACAAGAGCGATTGGGTCGCGCTCGACATCGACGAACGGATCGAGCTGCTCGAGCACGTCCGAGAGCGCGCGGTAGAGGTTGCCGAGCGCTGGGTCGCCGCATCGGTCGAAGCGAAGGGCATGACTTTCGGTGCAGCGGAAGAAGCCGAGGAGTGGTTCGCCGGCCCTTCCCCCGTCGTCAAGAACATCACTCTGCTCATTGCATCGCTCCGCGACATCCAAGAGCGCGGGGTGCCGCAGCTCCCGACGGAAGCCTTCGCCCGGCCCGATGGGCAAGTGGTGGCGCCGGTGTTCCCGGTCGACGGATTTGACGGCCTGCTCTTTCAAGGCTTCACGGCGGAAGTCTGGATGCAGCCGGAGGTCCGGCTCGAGGCGCTGAGCGAGAACCAGGCGTCGTTCTACCGGCAGAAGTCACCCAAAGGGAAGCTGGCCCTGGTGCTTGGCGCGGGCAACGTTTCGTCGATCGGGCCGATGGACGCGCTCTACAAGTTGTTCGTCGAGGGCCAGGTCGTCCTTTTGAAAATGAATCCGGTCAACGAGTACCTCGGCCCGCTGATCGACGAGATGTTCGAGCCGCTCCGCGAGCGTGGCTTTTTTCGCGTCGTCTATGGGGGCGCGGCCGAGGGTGACTACCTTTGCCTGCACGACCTGGTCGAAGACATCCACGTGACCGGGTCGGACAAGACCCACGACGCGATCGTCTTTGGTGTCGGCGAAGAAGGCGCGCGCCGGAAAGCCGCCGATGACGCGCGCAACTCGAGACGGCTCACCTGTGAGCTCGGCAACGTGAGCCCGATCATCATCGTGCCCGGCCCCTGGTCACAGAAGGATCTCGACTTCCATGGCGTGAATGTCGCATCGACCGTCGTCAACAATGCAGGCTTCAACTGCACGGCGACGCGGGTGCTCGTGCAGCACCAGCAATGGGACCGACGTGACGCGCTCCTCGACTCGCTTCGCCGGGCGTTCGAGAAGGCGGCCGATCGAAAGCCGTACTATCCCGGCGCCAAAGAGCGCCAGCAGATGTTCGTCGAGCATCACCCGGACGCCGAGCTGTTTGGCGCGAAGGGGGAAGGCCAGGTTCCTTGGACGCTGATGCACCACCTCGACCCGCGGCGCGCCGATGACATCTGCTTCAACACCGAGTCCTGGTGCGGACAGACCAGCGAGGTCGCGCTCCCGGCGTCGTCGATTGTCGAGTACATCGACGCGGCGGTGGAGTTCTGCAACGAGCGAGTTTGGGGCACGCTGTCCTGCAGTATCATCGTCCATCCGAAGTCGCTCAAAGACCCGGCGGTTGCCGAAGCCGTCGAGCGCGCAATCGCAAACCTTCGCTACGGCGCGATCGCGGTCAACCATTGGTCGGGGCTGGTGTACGGCTTGGCAACGCCCACCTGGGGCGCATTCCCCGGGCACGAACGCAAAGACATTCGATCGGGGCGAGGGGTCGTCCACAACACCTTCATGTTCGACCGTCCGCAGAAGTCGGTGCTCCGCGGCCCGTTCCGTGTGTTCCCGAGGCCCGCCTGGTTCGTCGACAACGACAAAGCGCTTTCGGTGGGCCCGAAGCTCACGTATTTCAACGCCGACCCGTCATTGGCCAGGCTCCCGGGCCTCATCTGGGCCAGCATGTTCGGCTAGCGGTCGCGACGCGTCAGCAGGGCTTCGTAGCTGCGCTCCGGTTCGGCCTCGTGTTCGACCTCGAGCCCGGCGGCGTGCCAGCCCGGTTCCTCGAGCTGGCCGAACGCGTCCCGCACGCCTTCATGCCCGGCCCGCTGGTCGACGACGTGCTCGTAGCCGGCGGCGAGCAAGGCCTCGGCCGCGCGCAGCGAACGGTTGCCGGACCGACAGCCGACCACCAGCTTGCTGGCTTTTGGGAACGCCGCCGCAACCACCGATATGAAGTCTCCGTTCGGTCGCATGCCCGACGGCGTCGCGTGCATCAGGGGGATGTTGTACGCGCCGACCGCATGGCCTCCGTCGAATTCGGGAATCGAGCGGACGTCCAGGTAGGCGTAGCCTTCGTCCTCGAGGAGCGCGGCGGCCTCGAGCGGTGAAACCCTCTTGACGGTCATGGACCGGTTCTAGGGAACATCGACTTCGGAGCAAGTGGGCGGCTCAACCGGCCGCGCGTCTGAGGAACAGGTTCTCGAGCGACTCCCGCTCCGGGATCATCGCGTCGAGCCGGGCTCCCGCGGCGCTGGAGATTCGGAGGACTTCGTCGACTGCCTGCTGGCCGTCGACCTGAAGGGTGAGATGGCCAGTGCCACCATCCACGATCGTCCCACGCGACGCGAGCGAATCTCTGAGCTTCTGAGAAGCGCGACTCAGCCGGATTTCGACGCGTCGACCGGCGGACTCGAGCAGGTCGTGCACCTGACCCTCCGAGGTAATTTCGCCCTTCTGCATGATCACGACGCGGTCGCAGAGTAGCTCGACGTCGCTCAGGATGTGGCTGGTGAACAGGAGCGTCTTTCCGCGCTCGCGCTGTTCGAGCAGGAGGTCGCGCACCTCTTTGCGGCCGATCGGGTCGAGCCCGCTCATCGGCTCATCGAGCACCAAGAGCTCCGGGTCGTGCAAGAGAGACTGCGCAAGCCCGATTCGTTGCATCATACCTTTCGAGAACTTGCCGATCGGCCGATCCGCAGCGTGCCGGAGGCCAACCTTGTCGATCATCTCTTCGGAGCGATCGCGGCGTTCGCGCTTCGTGAGGCCGACGAGCCGACCGCACAGGTCCAGGAACTCGATCGGTTTGAGGTATTGATAGACGTACGGGTTTTCCGGCATGTAGCCGACGCGCATCGTCGCCTGACGGTCACCGGCGGGGCGTCCAAAAATTCGAATCTCGCCTTTGCTCGGAAAAATCAGGCGAAGAATCGCCTTGATGGTCGTCGTCTTGCCCGCGCCATTGGGCCCCAGCAGGCCGAAGATCTCGCCGCGCCTGACCGAGAAGCTCGTCCCGCGCACCGCTTCCACGCGCTTGCGGAAAAAGCCGATGTGGAAGGTCTTGTAGAGCCCACTGACCTCGAGCACCAAGTCGTCACTCATCGAGCACTCCAAGAAGGGCATGGACGACTTCGTCGACTTCTGCGTTGCGCATCTGCGGATAGAGCGGAAGCGCGAGACCGCGCATCGCGACGTGCTCGGCGATCGGCAGCGATGCGTCGCTCCCCGCGAAGCTGCCGAGCTTGTGAATCGCAAATGAGAGGACGCCGGCTTCGACGCCCTTCTGATCGAGCTTCTCGCAAACCGTCTTGCGAGCGAAACCCTGTGGAAGGATGACACCGAAGGTCTGGTAGTTCGACTCCGCGCCCTCTGGGGTGCTTTGAACGTCGAGCACGCCGTCCAACGCCTTCGCGTAGAGCGCGGCGAGCTCACGACGTCTCCCGAGAATCTCATCGAGCCGTTGAAGTTGTGCGAGCCCCAGTGCGGCGGCGATTTCGGTCATGCGAGCGTTTCCCGCAGCCACGACGAACTCTCCACCGAGCTGTCCGTGGTTGCGCATCGTTCGCAGCTTGTCGGCGACATCGTCGTCGTCGGTGAGGCACATCCCACCTTCGCCCGTCGTCAAAACCTTTCGCGGATGAAAGCTCAGGCAGGACACCAGGCCGAAGCTTCCGCAGGGGCCGGTCGCGAATCGGCTTCCGAGCGCGCATGCCGCGTCTTCGATGATGGGCAGCGAACCCAGAGCCTCGCCAATCTCCTGGGCGCGTGCTGGGTTGCCGAACTGATCGATGACGATGGCGGCCTTGCTGCTGCCGCTCCGTGCTTCGCGGAGCGCCTCCGCGGTGCTGTTCCACTCGCCTTGATCGACATCGACGAAGCCCACTTTCGCGCCGGCCAGCCGAACCGCGTGCGCCGGGCTCGGCCAGCTGAGCGCTGGGCACAGAACGTCGTCCCCCGGGCCGACTTGCAGCGTTTTGAGCGCCAGCTGTAGCGCGGAGGTGCCACTGGACACGGCGACCCCATGCCGGCGGCCGAGCAGCGCGGCGACGGCCTGCTCGAAGCGTTCGACCAATGGCCCTTGGACGAGCTGTCCGGACTCCAACACCGCGGCGACAGCACGGCGTTCGTCATCACCGATCCATGGTTTTGCGAGGCGAATCAAGGTTCGAACATCTTACCAAATCGGCCGCCCAAACGACCAGATTGCGGGGTCGGGCTCGCGGCCGCACCCTTCAAAGCGTGGAACTCGCGCTTCAACTCGACGCCCTGGAGCGGGCTTTGACGCGCTTGGCGATACGTCTGGTCGAAGAAGAGCTTCCCGAGGAGGCCCATGTCGACGGCGGGCTCTGCACCGTACAGGGGGAAACGCTGCTCTACGTGTCTCCCAGCGCCCCACCCTGGCGCCGGGCCGAGGTGCTGCTCGATGCGCTCCGCCGCTTGCCGCATCAGTCGATCTGGCTCCCTCCGGAGATCCGTCAGCTACTGTCGAGCGAGGATTTCTGCGGCAAGCCGCTTCGGCTGTTAGGCTTGAAGAACGAGGAAGCGTAGTGGGTGGTCTTGGCTTGATACTTTCGGGAGGTGGTGCGCGAGGCGCGTACGAGGTTGGGGTTCTCCAATACATCTTCAGCGAGTTCCTCGACGCCAACGGGAAAGGACCGAAGGTCGACCTGATCTCGGGTACCAGCGTTGGCGCGGTCAACGGGGCCTTCGTTGCATCCGCGATCGGCGATGTACCGAGCGGAGTCAAACAGCTCGTGTCCATTTGGACCGGCCTCGAGCTGCCACACGTCCTCGGTTTTGGCCTGCGTCAAGCCGCGGGCCTCTATCGCGTCCTCCTCGGCGGGTCCGGTCAGGCACGCGGCGTCTTCGACCCGGCTCCGCTCTCCGCTCTCGTCGGCCGGAACGTCCGCTGGCGGCGGCTCCGGCAGAACATTCGGAGCGGTGCGCTTCGAGCGCTCACGGTAAGCACCACGCACGTTGGGACCGGGCAACCGGTGATTTTCGTCGATGCGGCTCCGGGCATTGGAATTCCCGACAGCCTGGGGCTTCACGCGCTGGTGCGACGCGCCCGGATCGGACAGCACCACGTGCTCGCCTCCGCCGCGATACCGCTCATTTTTCCGCCGGTAGAAATCGGTGACGAGATTCACTGCGACGGCGGCCTTCGCCTCAACACGCCCATGGGGCCGTCGGTGCATCTCGGCATGAACCGCCTGCTCGTCATCGGGCTTTCCACGCCTCATTCGGCCGACCGGCGCGCCGTGAAAGACGGCAAGTACCCGGGCGCAACGTTCATGCTCGGTAAGGTCCTCAACGCCTTCCTGCTCGACCACGTGAACGCCGACCTTCTCGAGGTCCAGCGAATCAATGACTTCCTTCGGGACGGCGTGCGCGCCTACGGCCCTGAGTTCGTCGACCACATCAATGAAGCCGCCAAAGCGCGCGGCGCCTTGGCCAAGCGCCGCCTCCTCAGCTCCTTGGTTCTTCGGCCGACGATCGACATCGGACAGGTCGCTTCGGAGTACCTCGCTTCCAACCGAGTGCGCTTTGGCAAGAGCCTAGGGCGCGCGTTCATCAGCATGCTCGATGTTGGCGCCGGAGCCGACGCGGACTTGGCCAGCTACCTTCTGTTCGACGGCGGATTCGCGCAGACCCTGATCGAGATGGGCAGGCGTGATGCGCACTCCAAACGAGATGAAATCGAGGCCTTTCTCTTCGAAGACCCCGATTCGATCCTGCACCCGGCACCAACTGTGGGATCGATGGCACATTCAGCTTCCAAGCCCCCGGAATAGCCGGTGGTTTGGGCGATGGACGACCTGTGGATAAAGAGTTGAAACCTGACTTTCGTGTCAGTGCTATTGTAATATTTTACCCATAACGTTGGGTGTGATAGGCTCCAAAAGTGGCTCAACCAAGCGTCGCGCACATCTCTGAAAACGCGACCCAGCTATCCCAGCGCCTCGTTGAGAACATCGCGCTGGTCGTTCGGGGCAAAGAAGAGGTCATCAAGCTGTCGGTCGTCTCGCTCTTGGCGCGCGGGCACCTCTTGCTCGAGGACGTGCCGGGTGTCGGAAAAACGACCTTGGCGCGCGCTCTGGCAGCGTCGGTCGGCGTCACGTTTCGACGCCTCCAATGCACCTCTGACCTCATGCCGACCGATGTCCTCGGCGGAAACGTGTTCAACCAGTCGAAGAGCACCTTCGAGTTTCGGCCCGGGCCAATTTTCACCCAGGTCCTGCTCGCCGACGAAGTCAATCGAACGACGCCGAAAACACAAAGTGCGCTTCTCGAAGCGATGGACGAACGGCAGGTTTCGATAGACGGCGATACCTACAATCTCGAAGAGCCCTTCTTCGTGGTCGCGACGCAGAACCCCCAAGAATTTTACGGAACGTACCCGCTGCCCGAGTCACAGCTAGACCGATTTCTCATTCGGCTCAGCGTGGGTTATCCGCCGCCCGGCGTCGAGCGAGAGGTGCTCAACCGTCGCGGCGCCGACCCAGTCGGGCAACTCAACCCGACGATGAGCGCGAACGAGCTTCGACACGTGCAGCAGGCGGTCGACTCCGTGCGCGTCGACGACGCTGTCCTCGACTACCTTCATCGAATCGTCATCGCGACGCGAAACACGCCGCTCTTGTCGGTCGGTGTGTCCACTCGAGGCGCGCTCGGCTTCGAGCGTGCGGCGCGGGCGCGGGCGCTCGTCGAAGGTCGCTCCTTCGTGCTCCCCGACGACATCAAGGCGCTCGCTGGTCCCGTCCTGGCCCACCGCGTGAAGGTCAGCGGCGGCATGGGCGGAGCGGCGGTCCGCGATGATGCACAGCGCGTGATTCGCGAGCTTCTCACCATCGTCTCTGTCCCTCTCTGATCGGGCCGGTCGATGCGGATCTTTCGGCGAAAGCGGAGCAGGCGAAAGTTTCGACTGACGCGCGAGGGGCGGGCGTTCCTGTTTGTAACCGTCGGCGTAGGTCTCGCTGCCGTGAACACCGCGAACAACCTGCTCTATCTCGTGCTCGGCCTTCTTCTCAGCCTGCTCCTGGTGAGCGGGGTACTGAGTGACCTCGCGCTCTGGAAGCTCCAAATCAAGCGTAATCTGCCGGCTCGGCTCTTCGCTGGGCGGCGTTCGCTCATCGACATCGCGCTGCTCAATGAAAAGCGTTGGCTCTCGAGCGTGTCGGTCGAGGCGATTGACGAGATCGACGGCGTCGAGTCGGAGGCCGCGCGGTTCGTCCGGGTCGCGCCCGGAAAGACAGCGGTCGGCAGCTATCGCTTCGAGTCGCCGCGCCGCGGGGTTTTCGAGCTCGGCACCGTGCGGGTGCTCACGCGCTACCCGTTCGGCCTGATCGAAAAGGGCTACACCATCTTCCTCCCCGACGAGATCGTCGTCTATCCGCAGCTGCTCGAGCATGTCGCCTCGCCGGCGGTTCGCCCAATGCATGGGGATGCTGCGCCCATTCACCAGACCGGGCGGGGGAGCGAGTTTGCGGGCAGCGTGCGCTTCTACCGCGAGGGCGACGAAGCCCGAGACATTCATTGGAAACGAACCGCGAGTCGAGGCGAGCTGGTCGTTCGCGAGCACGAGCAGGACTCGAGCGCGCTGGTCACCCTCAGTGTCGACAATCTCGTTCCCTCCGGCCTCGACGACGAGGCGCCATGGCGAGAGCGGTTCGAAACGTCGATATCCGAGGTCGCGACCTTGGCTTCGGTCTACCTCGCTCAGGGCGTTTCCGTGCAGGTTCAGTCGAGCAACAGCGTCTCGCCCTTGGTCCCTGGCGGCACGCCGCCAGACCCCATTTGGCACTTTCTCGCGGTCCTTGCGCCCGCCCGCGCCGCCTCCCGCCGCAGCTCGAAGCACGAGAGGCCCGCGGCATGAGATTCGGCTTCGCCCACAAGCTCGTCACCTACCTGTTCGCGGCACTCGGCCTCGCGGCCCTCCTGCTTGGCACGGCGTTCAGCCCCCTCGAGGCAACGCTCGTCGTCGTCGCGTTTGCCGCCAGCTGGTTTGCCGAGCCGCCCCTTCTCGACCGTCCCGGCTACTCTCGGTTTTGGAACATCGCCGCCGTCGTGGTGCTCATCCTTCAAATCGCGCGCGCGATGGCCGGAGAGCCGATCCTGTCGGTGGGCGTGCAGTACGCCGCTTTCCTTCAAATCTCGCGTCTTTCGCATCGCAAGACCGCAGCGGACTACCAGCAAATCGCAATCCTCGGCTTTCTGCACCTGATCGCGGGCACCGTGTTCTCGACCGGCCTCGATTATGCGGTCGTCTTTTTTGGCTTCGTCATCGTCATGCCGTGGATGCTTGCGCTCACCCATCTACGAAAGGAGCTCGACACCGCGCACGGCGCCGAAAGCCCCACGCTGCGCGGCGAGCTCCAAAGCAGAAACTTCGCGACCCCGGCGTTCTTCGGCGGCACGACCCTTCTCGCCGTTCCGCTCTTCATTTTGACCGCGGCGATGTTCTTCGCATTTCCGCGGGTTGGCTTCGGCTTCCTCTCCAACCTGGGCGTGCGCTCACAGTCGGTGGCTGGCTTCGGTGACGACGTCGAGCTCGGTGGCTTTGGCACGATTCGCGACGACCCGACGGTCGTCATGCGGGTCAAACCGAAGAACCGGCCCGACCCACCGCAGCGCTCGCTCAACCTACGCCTCCGGGGCACCTCGTTCGACCGCTACCGAGAAGGCCGTTGGTCGCGTACGCCGATCGCAGGTGAAGACCTGCGGCGCATCCAAGATGCGTACATCGTCTTCCGTCCTCCAAAGCCGGACGACCGGGAGTACGAGATCATCCTCGACCCGATGGAAGAGGCCGTCTTGTTTCTGCCCGAGGGCACCGTGTCCCTCCAGCTGCCTCCGAGGGTCCGCGCAGGCCGTAACCGATATCGGCGCATCACGCGCTCGCCGGGGCTCGACCTGCGCTACCAGGGCCGCGTTCAGGGCCCTCTGACCTACAAGGCCTTCGTCAAGGCCAAATCGCGTGGCTTTCCGGAGGAGATCCCGGAGCGGCTCCGCGGCCGATACCTCGAGGTTCCGCCTGGCTACGGCCGGGTCGAGGCATTGGCCCGGGAGGTCGTCAACGGTGTCTCCAACCCGCACGCCCAAGCACAGTTCGTCGAGCGCTACCTCCGGGGTGGGGGCAACTACCGCTACACGCTCGAGCAGCCCGACACCGAAGGCAAAGATCCGCTTCAGGTCTTCCTGTTCGAGGCCAAGGCGGGGCACTGCGAATACTTCTCCACCGCGATGGCCATCATGATGCGGTCCCTCGGACTGCCGGCTCGCAACGTGACCGGTTTCCTCGGCGCGGACTACAACCCCTATGGCGACTACTACGCCGTCCGTAACGGTCACGCTCACAGCTGGGTCGAAGTGTTCATCGACGGTCGCTGGGTCACGTTCGACCCTACGCCGGCTTCCGGGCAAGTCTTTGCGGCGCCGTCCGGCTTAGCGGTGAAGATACGGCAGGTCCTCGACGCAATGCGCGTCCGCTGGGCGGAGTACGTCGTCGAATACAACATCCGCGACCAGGCCAGAGCGCTGCAGGGCCTCGCCGCATGGTATCGATCGCTACGCGGGGATCGCGGTGCAAAACCGTTCGGTGCGGACGCACGGACGCCCGGCCAGAGCGAATTTGGGCCGATCCCGTTCCGCCCCGACTGGCGCTGGTTCGTGGCCATCATGAGCGTGTTCGGCCTTGGCGTCGTGCTGGTTCGATGGCGCCAAAAGACCCGACGCCAAACCCGTGCCGGGCGGCAGCTCGACCCCAACCGCGACCGCGCCGTTCGGCTCTACCTTTCACTCGAGAGCAGCCTTCGGAGCGCCGGGCAAGCGCGCCCGCCCGATGTCACGCCCATCGAGCACGCCGAAGAGCTCGACCGCGCGGGCTTCGCCGCAGCCGATGAAGTTCGCGAGGTCACCGATGCCTACCTTGCCGCGCGCTTCGGCGATTCGACGCTGCCATTGCACGACTACCAGCGTCTGCGCCAACTGAGCCGCGGCGTTCGAGCCAAAGCGAAGCGCGCGCCTACTGCGTGAGAAACCAGCCGACGGCCACGCCGAGCGCGGCCAGCGCGACCACGCCGGCGATGATGAGGGCCACCTTGGAGCCACCGGGCTTGCCTGCGGGCGCCGCTTCGCTCTTCTGTTTCGTCTTGGCTTGGGCCGGCTTTTCGGACTTCGGGTCTGCAATCGCAATCGGGGCCGCGCCCGGCGGGCGGAACGTCATCACGGGCGCCCCGTCTTTGCCTTTGATGCGAGGGGCTGGAATGAGCGACGGGCCCATGGGCACTCCCTCGGCGCGCTCAGCCGCCGGCCTGCTGCTCTTGGACTCGAACCAGCCCATCGTGGCGCCCGGCGGAGCGCTGCTGCGCACGGTTTCAATTGCCGTCTCGACCTCCGAATCGCCGGCAAACCAGTTGCTCGGGTCGACGAAGTCGGAAGCGACGAGCGGCCTCGCGCCTTCATCGTCGGGGCTGAGCCGGAACGGCTTGGAAGGATCGGCCGGCATGTGGGCCTTGCTGTCGAGCGACGTGAACCTCGCGAGCTCTTCCTGGATCATGCCGTCGATCATCATCGGCTGCGGCGGCACCGACTTCTGGCGCTCGAGCGCCGCTTTGACGAGGTTGGCGATGTCGTAGGAGGTCACCTTCATCTGGTGATGAAAGAGATAGCTCGCCAACGAGTCGCCGAACTCGCGCGCCGTGGGGAACCGACCTTCAGGCTCTTTCGCAAGCGACTTGAGGAGCATCGCTTCGAACTGCGGGTCCACCTCGGGGTGGTCGCCCACGAGGCTGGGAATGTCGGCGTTCGCGACCGCCTGGACCGTATCGTAGTCGGTGTCCCCGAGGAACAGACGCCGTCCGGAAAGCATCTCCCAAATGCAAACACCCAGCGCAAAAATGTCCGCCCGCGCATCGACCGACACCCCGTTGGCCACCTCGGGCGACAGATAGCTGAACTTCCCCTTCACGACGCCGGGGTCCGTTCGCTCCAGCTGTGTTCTCGCCTTCGCCAGGCCGAAATCGGTGACCTTCACCTCGCCGCGCTTGCTGATCAGGATGTTGGGCGGCGACACGTCCCGGTGAACCAGCTCGACCAGATTTCCGTCGTCGTCCAACAGCTCATGGGCGTAGCTCAGCCCGCGGCAGGCTTCCATCGCGATGTAGATGACGTCTTTGAG